>JAMLIH010000040.1 GCA_023954255.1 Phyllobacteriaceae bacterium
CGATGCCCCGCAGATCGCGGTACCAGCGCTCCACCGGGTGTTCCTTGGTGTAACCGTGGCCGCCGAGCAGTTGCACACCGTCGAGGCCGATCCGCATGCCCTTGTCGGTGCCCAACTTCCTGGCCAGGGCGGCCTCGCGGGCGAACGGCAGGCCCCGGTCGGCGCGCGCGGCCCCGCGCCAGGCGAGCAGGCGCAGTCCGTCGAGTTCGATGGCGATGTTGGCGCACATGAACGCCACCGCCTGCCGTCGGGCGATCGGCTCGCCGAACGCCTCGCGTTCCTTGACGTAGGGGATGACGTAGTCGAGCACCGCGTGGCAGGTACCGACGGCCAGCGCGGCCCAGCCCAGCCGGGACAGAGCGACGGCCTCGGAGTAGTCGCTGTCGGTGGCGTCGTCGCCGCCGAGGCGCGAAGACAGCGGCACGAACACCTTGGTCAAGGTGACTCGTCCCAGGGCGGCGCCGCGCAGGCCCATGCTGCGGTCCGGGCTCACGCTGACTCCGGGGGTGTCGGACTCGACGATGAACAGCGCGGGCTTTCCGTTGAGTTGCGCTGCGACGACGAACAATTCGGCGTCGGCCGCGGCGGGCACCAGGGACTTGACCCCGTCGAGCCGGTAGCCCCCGGGGGTGCGCACGGCGACGGTCTTGAGCATCGTCGGGTCGAACAAGGGCTGCGGCTCGGTGATGGCCAGGCAGGCCTGCGGCACGTTCTCGCCGGCGAAGGCGGGTAGGTAGGTGGCCTGCTGGTCGGCGGTGCCCCAGTGGGTCAGCGCGGAGGCCACCCCGCCGGGGGCCAGGATCGGCAGTGCCAGGCCCATGTCGCCGTAGGCCAGTGCCTCGGCCACCAGTGCATTGGTGACCGCGCTGCGCTGCTCGGCGATGCCGTCGAAGTCCTCCGGGACCGTGATCGCGGTGACGCCGAGTTCGGCGGCCTTGGTGATGAGTTCGGGCGGGTAGGTGGCGGCGTCGTCGGCTCCGCGCGCGGCCGGGCGCAGGATCTCCTCGGCGAACTGGGTGACCGTCTCGAGGATCATCCGCTGGTCATCGTCGGGGGTGAGGTCGAACAGGTCGGCCGGGTTCGGGGCGAGCCGGGTGGCAGGTTTGCCGAGGCCCTGGATGCGCTTGAACTGTCGTGTCGAGGCGCCCACCGCGGAGAAACCGTGCTGGACACCGAACTTCAGCGCCCGGTTGAGCGGGTCGCGCAGGCCGCGGCGGTCCAGGAACTCCTGTCCGAGCAGGGGGGTGAGCAGGCCCATCCCGATGTCGAGGACCGATCGCTTGGGCTTATGGGATCCGACGGCACTGTCGCGGGCCCGGGCGCTGCGGGAGGGGAGGGTGTTGGTCATCTCGGCTGCCTCGGGGTCGGCGGTGACTGGTGGCCAGACCCTATCTTACTCCCGAGTAAGGTAGCGACCCCGCTGTTGCCGATCTCACACGCCGGACAGCGCGGACAGCGCCGCCGGGTGCAGCAGACCGTTGGTGGCCACGGCGCTGCCGCCATGGGGTCCGGCCGCGCCGGCGAGGTCGGTGATGGTCCCGCCGGCCTCGCGGACCAGCAGGTCGAGCGGGGCGAGGTCCCACAGCTTGACCTCGGGTTCGGCCGCGATGTCCACCGCCCCCTCGGCCAGCAGGCAGTAGGAGAAGAAGTCGCCGAACGCCCGCACCCGCCACACCGCGTCGGTGAGGTCGATGAAGCGATCCCGTAGCCCACGATCGGCCCAGCCCGACAGGCTGGAGAACGACAGGCTGGCCGAACCCAGGTCGGCGACGCCCGACACCGACAACCGCCTCGGTGGCGCGCCCGCGGTTGAGCAGTGCGCGCCCAGGCCGGCTCCGGCCCACCACCTCCGGCGCAGGGCCGGGGCGCTGATCACGCCGACCGTCGGTGTCCCGTCCTGCAGCAGCGCGATCAGGCTGGCCCACACCGGAACTCCGCGAACGAAGTTCTTGGTGCCGTCGATGGGATCGATCACCCAGCAGTAATGGGCGGTAGCGTTTTCGTCACCGTGCTCCTCTCCGATGATGCCATGGCCGGGAAAGCGATCCGTGATCAGCCTACGAATGATGATCTCGGCATTCCGGTCTGCTTCGGTAACAGGGTCGAAACCGGCATCCTCCTTGTTGGCGATTTCCGGGCGCTGGCGGAAATATTTCAGCGTCTCCGGACCGCAGGCCTCCGCGATCTCCAGGAAGAAATCCTGTATTTCGGCTTCGGTTGCCGGAAGCAGGGCGGGGCTGCCTGTGCCGCCGGCAAGCGGTGTTTCATTGGTCATTCGGATTGTCCATTATTCGGCGGCCAGCGGCGTGGAGGCGGCAAAGGCGTGGGTGTGTTCATTTGCAGTGTCGGCCAGCAGCCGGCTGACAAACGCCTCGATGTCGCTGGCGAGCGGCGCAAAGTTGGGGCTTTTCTCAAGTCTCGCCTCATCCATGTAGAGGGCGCGGTTGACCTCGATCTGCAATGCGTGAAGGCCGTTGACGGGGCGGCCGTAATGCTCGGTGATGAAGCCGCCGGCATAGGGCTTGTTGACGGCTACCCGGTAGCCGAGATCGCGCAATATGTTTGCCGCCAGATGGGTCAGCACCGGAGAGCAGGCACTGCCATAGCGGTCTCCCAGCACGAAGTCGGCGCGCAGCGGTTCGCTCCTTCGGCCCGGGAAGGGAATGGCACCGATGCGCGAGACCGCATGTGCCGATGGCATGGAGTGGCAGTCGACCAGGATGCCGTAGCCGAACTCGACGATGGTCTCCGCCAGCAGGCCGCGCAGGGCGGCGTGATAGGGCTTGTAGACACGGTCGATGCGGGCCAGCGCCTCGGCCGTGTCGAGCGGCCCGGCATAGATTTCCTCGTTTTCAGCCACGATCCTTGCAATGGTGCCGAGGCCGTTCGTTACCCTTGCCGAGCGGGTGTTGGCGAAAGCGGGGAGCGGTTTGTCGAACATCGCCGGATCAAGCTCGTAAGGCTCGCGGTTGACGTCCAGCCATGCTCTGGGAAACCGCGCCTTCAGCATCGGCACGCCGTGAAATGGCGCCGCTGCAAACAACTCGTCGACCAGAAAGTCCTCCGAGCGCCGCAGGCTGAGGCTGTCGAGCCGTGAAGTGCTGACAAACTGCAACGGATAGTCCCGCCCCGAATGGGGGGAGTTGAAGACAAACGGCCCCTGGCGGGTGTCTGGATAATCGATCTGGAAGAACTTGTTTTCCGGCATGGCGGGTAGGTTAGACCGTTTCCCCTCAAGGTGTAAACGGATGGTTTCAGCAAACACCTGATATCAAACAGGCATTTCAGCCCTTCCAGCCTTGCGGCAAGCGAAATGCAATCACCTTTGGCAGGCCGATTTTCACCGGATGTTTACCATAGTAATGTCAATTTGCCGCAAACAGTGTAAATTATCTGCGGCAGACGATGGCCGGCATGCCGGACACGATGCAGACAGGAAGACGCGATGAACAAGATCTTGCTTGCTGAAGACGACAATGACATGCGCCGGTTTCTCGAAAAGGCGCTCGACAATGCAGGTTATCAGGTCATCGCCTATGACAATGGCGCCAGCGCCTATGACAGGCTGCGCGAGGAGCCGTTCAACCTGCTGCTGACGGATATCGTGATGCCGGAAATGGATGGTATCGAGCTTGCCCGCCGGGCCACCGAAATCGATCCCGATCTGAAGGTGATGTTCATTACCGGATTTGCCGCCGTGGCGCTCAATCCCGACTCGGATGCGCCCAAGGATGCCAAGGTGCTGTCGAAGCCGTTTCACCTGCGCGATCTCGTCAACGAGGTCGAAAAGATGCTGGCTGCCTGACCCGCACCACAGGCTTTGGCGCCGTGGCCGGTTTTCGCGGCTGGCGGTGCACTTGAACCTTGACGCAAAAGCCCTTTCATGGTGTATGCGGCTGTCCGCGCGGTACCCGTCCGCCGGACCTTCCCTGGCTCTGCCAGGGCATCAGGATGGGCGATTAGCTCAGCGGGAGAGCACTACATTGACATTGTAGGGGTCACTGGTTCAATCCCAGTATCGCCCACCATTCCTGGCCCTAACCTTCCGCTTTTTCCCTGCCGCCCCGGCCTGCGACATAAACGTCCCCTTGTGCCGATTGTTTTGGGCATGGCGCATGCATACCTTTGTGGCGTTATGGCAATTCGGAGCGACGGTTCATGAGTACACCCGACACGATCGAAACGATCGCGGCACAATCCGGTCGCGGGCATTCCTGGCGCACCGGCCTTGTTGCCGTCGCTCTGCTGGCGATCCTTGCCGGCGGATGGTGGTATTTTTCTTCCGCAGGCAGCGAGCGGACTGACACACGCTATCTCACCGTACCGGCAAAGATTGCCGACATCATCGTCACCGTTGCCGCCACCGGAACCGTCGAACCCACCAACAAGGTGGAGATTTCAAGCGAGCTGTCGGGCACGGTCCGCTCGGTCGAGGTCGACTACAACGACAGGGTCAAGGTTGGTCAGGTTCTGGCCCGCCTCGACACGACCAAGCTGGAAGCGGTGGTGGAACAGCGACGTGCCTCGCTGGTTGCCGCGCAGGCGCGTGTGGCGGAAGCTCAGGCGACCGTTGCCGAGCGCCGCGACGCGCTGGAACGGTCGGAGACGCTGGCCAATCGGGGAATTTCCACGCAGGAACAACTGATCACCGCAAAGGCGGCATTCGACCGGGCGGAAGCGGCCTTGACCAGTGCCGAGGCGGATGTGCGCGTTCAGCAGGCCAATCTCGAGGTCGAGGAAGCCAATCTGTCCAAGGCGTGCATCTGTTCTTCCATCGATGGCGTCATTCTCGACCGCGACGTTTCCGCCGGCCAGATCGTCGCATCGTCGCTGCAGGCACCGGTTCTTTTCGTCATTGCGGAGGATCTCGCCAAGATGGAATTGCTTGTCGATGTGGATGAGGCGGACATCGGCAAGGTGGCCGTCGGGAATCCTGCCACGTTTACCGTTGAAGCGTTTCAGGACAGGAGCTTTCCGGCGAAGATCGGGCAAATCCGCTACGCGCCTGAAACCGTCGACGGGGTGGTGACCTACAAGGCGGTACTGACGGTGGAAAACCCCGATCTGCTTCTGCGGCCGGGAATGACGGCGACAGCGGAAATCACGGTCGACCGGATCGATCAGGTGCTGACCGTTGCCAATGCTGCACTGCGCTACGCTCCACCCACCGAAAGCAGCGAGACCGAAAGCGGTTCCTCCGGGCTGCTGGGGATGCTGTTTCGCCGGCCGGGGCGGACCGAGGCATCGAGCAATGAGGCTGTCAGCGGTCAGGACCGCACCGTCTGGGTACTGCGCGGTGGCGAAAGCGTGGCGGTGCAGGTGCGCACGGGTGCAACGGATGGCCAGTTCACCGAGATTGTCGAGGGCGGCCTCTCGGAAGGCGATTTGCTGATAACCGGGGAGCAGGACGGGTGAGCGACGTCCCGGAAACGGCAGGCGGCGCAGGACGGACTGCCTCCCTCATCGAACTGAGGGGCATTACCAAGGTCTACGGCCATGGCGAGGCGGCGGTTCATGCGCTGCGCGGTGTCGATCTTTCGGTCGGCAGCGGCGAGTTCGTTGCCATCATGGGGCCAAGCGGCTCGGGAAAATCCACCGCAATGAACATCATGGGTTGCCTCGATACACCAACGGTCGGCTCCTATCATTTCTCCGGCTACGAGGTCAGCCGTTTCGACCGCGACCAGCGGGCGCTGCTGCGGCGCAATTATCTGGGTTTCGTGTTCCAGGGCTACAATCTGCTGGCGCGGACTTCGGCGCTGGACAATGTCGAACTGCCGCTGATCTATCAGGGGATGAAGGCTTCCGAGCGTCATGGCCTTGCCATGCAGGCGCTGGCCCGAGTCGGCCTGGAAGGGCGGGAAACGCACGACCCGTCCGAACTTTCCGGCGGCCAGCAACAGCGGGTTGCCATCGCCAGGGCAATCGTCGGCAGACCGGATGTGCTGCTTGCAGACGAGCCGACCGGCAATCTCGATACCGAGCGCAGCCGCGAGATCATGGACCTGCTGACCAATCTCAACAAGACGGAGAACATGACGATCCTGATGGTCACGCACGAGCCCGACATGGCCGAATACGCCCACCGGATCGTCACCTTCGTGGACGGGCATGTCGCCTCTGACAAACGCAATACTGCGATGGTGGCCTGAGATGCTGCTCGAGACGACAAGGCTTGCCTTTTCAGCCATCCTGCGCAACGCGTTGCGGTCGTTTCTGACGATCCTGGGCATCATCATCGGTGTTGCCGCGGTCATTGCCATGGTGACGGTCGGGCAGGGATCGACAGCGCAGGTGGAAACCGATGTTTCGAAGCTGGGCAGCAATCTGCTGATGATCCGGCCCGGCCAGGCAAGCCAGGGGCCCGGCTCTGCCGGCGGCGCCTACTCGGCCAGTCTGACGCTGAAAGATGTCGAGGCCATTGAAGCGGAAATTCCCAGCGTTCGGGCGGCAACGCCGAACAGCAGCCAGTCGATGACGGCGATCTTCGGCAACGAGAATCACACCACGACCGTTGTCGGCACGGACAACCGCTATCTCGTGGCACGGGACTGGCCCGTGGAGACAGGGCGTGAGTTCTATGACAGCGAGCTGCGCGCGGGTGCCGCGGCATGCATTCTCGGCACGACGGTCGTCACTGAGCTTTTCGGCTCTTCCAATCCCTTCGGGGAGACCATCCGGATCAAACAGATTTCGTGCCGGGTGGTAGGGGTTCTCGAATCGAAGGGTGCTTCCAGCTTTGGCAGTGACGAGGACGACAGGATCCTGATCCCCATTCGCACGTTTCAGCGCCGTATTGCCGGAAACCAGGACGTCTCGATGATCTACGCCGCTGTCCGCGATGGCGCTTCCACGGACAAGGCCAAGACGGAGATCGAGCGGCTGATGCGCGAGCGTCGCCGTATTTCCCCCGGCGAGGAGGATGACTTCAACGTCATGGACATGAAGCAGATATCTTCGATGCTGACGGGGATCACCAGTGTCCTGACCGGGATGCTTTCTGCTGTCGCCGCCGTCAGCCTGCTGGTCGGCGGCATCGGTATCATGAACATCATGCTGGTCTCGGTGACCGAGCGCACCCGCGAAATCGGCATCAGACTTGCCATCGGTGCCACAGAAAGCCAGGTGCTCTTCCAGTTTCTGGTCGAGGCTATCGTGCTGTCGCTGATCGGCGGCTTTCTGGGAATCGTGTTCGGCCTGACGCTGGCTTTCGCCGGTTCGCGCATGCTTTCCGTGCCGTTCATGCCGGATGCCGGCATCGTCGCGCTGGCCTTTGCGTTCTCGGCAGTGGTGGGGATCGTGTTCGGCTACTTTCCAGCCCGACGGGCAGCGCGCATGGATCCGATCGAGGCTTTGCGCCATCAATAGCGGTTCACTTGCAAGACCCGAGCCTGGGGTATTCCGGTGGTAAGCGCAGAAAAACAGCCGCAGGCCTGACTGCTGGTGCGGCGGACAGCCGTGATGTTCGGTATCAGCCGGAGACGTGCAGCGCGCGGCGGTTCTTGGCGATCTTGCTGTTGGCAACCTTGCGGGTGATCCGCATGGCATGCTCGATCGACTGGTTCTGCAGGCGGGTGTTCTTCTCCACATTGACATGCTTGATGTCGGGAATGTGGTCTACCGTGATGTTCTGCAGATTGCCGCTGAAGCCGGAAGTCCTGGAGAAGGTGTTGCGGCCGTTGGGCAGATAGTAGTTGACGACATCTCCGATGTCCTTGCCGACCACCTGGGGTTCGGTCGGGTCGAAAGCTACGATCAGCGAGGTCTTGACCCCGTTGGCCGCCAGATAGTTGGCCATCTTGGGAGCCTCGTTGCCGCCCAGCGAATGTCCCATGATGATGATGGGATAGGAAACCTGGTTTTTCCGGTTGCGGGCGATGACATCGTCGGCGAAGGGGCGCCAGTCGGCATGGTTGAAAGAGATGGCATCGAAGCCGCGGGCGCGCATGCGACCGGCAAGCGTGTCCATGCCGCGGGAGAATACGTTTAGCAGGCCGCGCATCAGATAGACTTCGCCGGTCCGGGTGACATGGGAAAGGTCACGATAGGCGCGGGTCGATGCGACTTCCTGCGTTGTTTCCACCTTGACCGGCTTTGCTTCCGGCTTCGCAGCGGTCTCGGCTGCCGGCGGGTTTGAAGAGGATGTGCCGGTCGACGAACAGCCGGCAAGCGCCAGTGCTGCGGTCATGGCAAGGATGCTGGTGGACTTGATTGCAAATTTGAAAAACATCGGGGCCTCAGGACGAAAAACACGCACTGGCTTCATAAACTTCGCTTATGGTGAAGGAATCGTAAAGATGCAATTGGATCAAGGGCTTCGCTGGCCGAAATTCCGCCTGCCGGATATCTTTTGCAAAACGACTGTTGCAATTTTGCAATCTTCCGTGCCGTAAGGACCGTTCCTTCGCCGCAAAGCATCGGCGATTGCCGTTTGGCGGTCAATAGATTCCGGGGATGATTCGCTTGGTGCGGGCCTTGTATTGGCGGTATTCCTCACCGAACTCGGCTTCCATCATCGCTTCCTCCTGGCCGACGCGCAGGAAGTAGAGCGTGCCGAAGCCGACGATTCCGGCGAGTCCCGCAACCCAGTTGGCCAGCAGGAAGGGAGGCGAGACCGCCCACAGCCAGAATGCCGAGTACATCGGGTGGCGGACCTTCTGGTAAATTCCCTTGGTCACCAGCTTGTGGTTCTCGCGCAGGTCGAGCGAATGGGACCACATCTTGCCGAGCGCCTTGTGGGTCTTGCGGAAGAGGTAGAGCGAAAACAGGAAAAGTGCCGTCCCGATGGCGATGCTTGCCGGACCGATCGCATGGTCGAATGCTTTGGGAAAGCCGGTGAACACCCAGATCGCGGGTACGATCCCCAGGCCAAGCTGTGAGGCGAACATCGAAAAGCGCTCGATCGGCGGACGTTTGGTCGTGGCGATCTTCGTCTTTCGCGCCTTGATGTTGGGGCGGAAACGGATGATGCCCCAGGCAACGACGCACAGGCCCCAGATGATCTTGCCGGTAAGTTCCCAGTCCATGATGGATATCCGGTTGGTAATTGAAGCCAGCGTTTAACCCAGCCGGCCATCCCGATCAATGCGGCTGGCAGCTTCGTCGTCAAGCGCGAGGGTCTTGACCGACAACGGTCCGAACAGGCGCAGCATGTAGTCGAAGGAAACGCGCTTGTCGTAATAGAGAATGTACTGGCGGTGGGTGCGGTAGAAAGACTTGCGCATGGCGCGATAGCGGTCCTTCGCCATGCCCTTGGAAAAACGGATGCGGGTAATCCCGTACTCGGCCTCGGGATGGGCGATGCCGACCTGTTCGAACGGGTCGCTCTTGTAGAAGGCGATAAGGTCGTCCTTGGTCTGGATTTCGTGCCAGAACAGTTCCTTCCGTGCCATCACCCGCTGCCAGTGCACCCGGATATGGCTTGCTGCGGGCGCCAGCGCGATCTTCAGCATGCTGGAGCCCAGCGCCAGAAAGCGGATGGTTTTTCCCTCGAAAAGCCCCGGGTTCCTCTCAAGCGCCAGCGACATGGCCGTTACCGCCCACAGACTGCCGAAGGAATGACCGACGATGATGATCTCGTCATGCTTCGAGGCGGCAATTTCCGTTGCAACGGTCTTGCCGAATTCGGCAAATCGATCCTCGATCTCAGGGTTTTCCCGGTTGACCATGTCACGGGCAAAGCCCCAATCGGCAATGGTCAGCGGCACATAGAGCTTGTCGCCCGGCCATTCGCAAAAAAACAGCGTGGCGGCCAGCGAGGCGATGGCGTTCAGAAGCAAGCTGCCGGTCAATGCCCAGATCACACCGAAGACGATCGCAAAGGCGATTGCCGCCAGCAGCAGCGGGTAGATGGTAAACCCCCAATAGCGCCAACTGGCCTTTCGGTAGCGGCGAACCGTGCCATCGGCAAAGAAGGCAAAGTACTTCTTCAGGTTCTTCAGGAACCCGCCGGGAAAGCTGTCACGTTCATAGGCGTGAACGATGTCGTTCCAGCGGAACTGCACGAGGCGCACATCGGTGTTCCAGTTGCCGCCCCTGGCATGAAAGCCCGCAACGGTGTGGTGCGTGCCTTCCTCATGGGCGAGATCGTCCTGGGCGATTTCGAAGCCCCAGATCTTTCCGGTCTGCTCTGCGCCGTAGCGCAACCGGCCAAGCTGGGCGACGGAATCGGTCTGTTCGAAGCCGGGAAAGTTCAGCACCAGGCGGGATTTCACCTCCTGGCCGGCGTGTTTCCTGCCTTGATGTGCCGATTTTGACGCCATTGCTTCCTGCTGACTGATCCCGCACGATTCTGCCGTGCTTGATAGCTGGACGGCTTGCCGCTGCGCAAGGCTCATAATGTCCCGGCGCGATACGGCCTAGGCCGATTTGGCCGCATCCATCAGGAAGGACCAGACATAGTCCGAAAAGGAGCGCCAGCATTCGACGCGAAAAGCGTGCTCGCCGGTGCGATAGAGGACGATCTCCGACTTGCCGAGTATGGTCCGCGAGCAGGCGCCGACCGGAAAGGAAGCTGAGGAGAGGTCCTGCGGGCAACCGGAATTGAGTACATCGACGGCCTTTGCACCTTCCAGCAGAATGGCCGTGTTGCGGTGAGAGATTTCGACAGCCGAAAGCTTCGTGTTGCCTTCCTTTGCGAACTTTGCCGGCAGGCCGGAATCATCCGCATCGATCACCAGCCACTCATCCGGTCCGATCCAAAGGCAATTAATGCTGCCCTTGGTGGCGGAAGACTTCGGCTTTCCGGGCGGGGCAAAGCCGAGAATTTTCTTTGCGGTTGCCAAGCCGTCCTCGCGGGCGCGCAGGCTGATGCGCGTAGCGGCTGCTGCCGGGGTGAGGGTAACTCCCGTCGTGCCGAAATTGCGTCCGTCGAGCGGTCCGGTGCGTTGCGCTACCTTAGACATTGAGCCGCGCTCCTTCCTTGTCGAGGAATATCGTGTCGCAGACTTCGACAGCGATGGTCTCGTTTTCCATCGGTACATAGAGCGTGTCGCCCTTGCGCCCGAACCCGCCTTCGACAAGGGCCAGCGCGATGGAATGACCCAGCGTCTCCGACCAGTAGGAGGAGGTGACGAAGCCGAGCATCTTCATCGGCACCGGCTGGTTTGGATCGGCAACGATCTGCGCGCCTTCCTCCAGCACGACCTTCGGGTCCTTGGTTCTGAGCCCGATCAGCTGGCGGCGACCCTCGGCCACAAGGTCGGGACGCGTAAGGCCGCGAATGCCGACGAAGTCGGCCTTCTTCTTGCCGACGGCCCAGCCTACACCGGCATCCTGTGGCGTCACCGTGCCATCGGTATCCTGGCCGACGATGATGAAGCCCTTCTCGGCGCGCATGACGTGCATTGCTTCGGTGCCATAGGGCGCCATTCCCAAGGGTTCACCGCGTTCCCAGATGGCGTCCCAAACCGCCCTGCCATAATCGGCGGGCACGTTGATCTCGAAGCCGAGTTCGCCGGTAAAGGAAACGCGCATCAGCCGGGTCGGCACGCCGCAGATTTTTCCTTCGCGGATCGCCATGTGCGGCATGGCTTCGAGCGACAGGTCGATGCCCTCGACCAGCGGCTCGACGATTTCGCGCGCCTTCGGACCCTGAACGCCGATTACCGCCCACTGCTCGGAGGTGGACGTGAGCCAGACCTTCCATTCCGGGAATTCCGTCTGGAGATAGTCCTCCATCATGTTGAGAACCCGCGGCGCGCCGCCGGTCGTCGTCGTCACATGGAAGCGGTCTTCGGAAATCCGCCCGACCACGCCATCATCATAGATGAAGCCGTCCTCGCGGCACATGATCCCGTAGCGGCACATGCCGACGGCGAGTTTCTGCCACGGGTTGGTGTACATCAGTTCCATGAACTTGACGGCGTCCGGTCCCACCACCTCGATCTTGCCGAGGGTGGAAGCATCAAAAATGCCGGCCGCCTCGCGGGTGGTCTTGCATTCGCGGGCAACGGCTGCGTGCATGTCCTCACCGGCGCGTGGGAAGTACCAGGCGCGTTTCCAGTTGCCGACATCCTCGAACACCGCGCCATGTTCCTCAGCCCATGAGTGCATCGGCGTGCGGCGGGTAACGTCGAACAGGTCACCCTTGGAATGGTTGACGATGGCGCCGAAGGTCACCGGCGTATAGGGAGCGCGGAAGGTGGTAAGCCCCACGGCCGGGATTTCCTTGCCGAGTGCTTCGGCGGCAATTGCCAGGCCGTGCATGTTCGACATCTTGCCCTGATCGGTGGCCATGCCGGTGGTGGTGTAACGCTTGACATGCTCGATGGAGTGCATGCCCTCGCGCACGGCGAGGCGCACATCCTTGGCACAGACATCGTTCTGGAAATCGATGAAGGCCATGACATGGTCATCGGGACCCGCACCCTTTGCTGAGCCGATCAGATGGCCGCGCATGGAGGCAAAGCCCGAGGTCTTCGGGGCTTTGACTGCCCGCCCGCTGACGGCTGCGGTTGCTGCAGCGACGGCTTCGGCCAGCGCGGTGTCCATGTCATCAGTGCCGTTGCACGAGCCGATGGAAGCGCAATCCTCGACATGGATATCGGGTACGAAGCGGCCGTTCTCTTCGTCGAACTTCAGCTTGCCACGCGATTGCGAGAAGAGATGGACGGAAGGCGTCCAGCCGCCGGAGACCAGCAGGCAGTCGATCTCGAACTTCTCGCTCAGGGGATCGGCAATCGGCTCCACGGTCATTGAGCGGATGCGCATCTTGCCAGCGGTCTTCGTTACCGCCGAGCCGGTGCGCACCGGAATGCCCATTTCCCTTGCCTTTTCGACAAGGTCGGGATCGGGCGCTGCGCGCATGTCGATGATGGCGGTTACCTTCACGCCGGCATTCTGCAGGTCGAAGGCTGCAGCCCAAGCTGAATCGCAGGCCGTGTAGATACCGACATTGCGGCCAACGGCGACACCGTAATGATTGAGATACATGCGGGCGGCAGAAGCCAGCATGATGCCGGGGCGGTCATTGTCGGCGAAAACCAGATGGCGCTCGATGGCGCCGGTCGCCAGAATCACCTTTTTGGCGCGAACCTGCCAGAGCCGCTCGCGCGGCAGATCGGGATCGGGCCGCGAGCGATGGTCGGTCACACGCTCGGCCAGCGCCACCATGTTGTGGGCGTAGTAGCCGAATGCGGTCGTGCGCGGCAGCAGGGTGACATTTTCCATCGCTGCCAGTTCGGCAACGGTCTCGGTCACCCATTCACCGGCAGGCCTGCCGCCAATGGTTGCTTCGCTTTCGGCGAGTAGCCACCCACCCATCGAAGCGCTTTCATCTGCGAGGATGATCCGCTTGCCGGATTTGGCCGCTGTCTTTGCCGCCATCAGGCCGCTTGCGCCGCCACCGACGATCAGCAGGTCGCAATGGGCATAGCGGTTGGCATAATGGTCGGGATCGGCCTCTTCCGGTGCCTTGCCGAGGCCGGCGGCTTCGCGGATGAAGGGTTCGTACAGGTTCTTCCAGGCCTGTTTCGGCCACATGAAGGTCTTGTAGTAGAAGCCGGCGGAAAAGAACGGCGAGAACCAGTTGTTGACAGCGCCCACGTCGAAGGTGAGCGAGGGATAATGGTTCTGCGTCTTCGCTTTCATGCCGTCGAAGACTTCCTGTACGGTGGCGCGCACATTGGGCTGACGGCGGGCATTGTCGCGGGAAATGTCCATCAGCGCGCTGGGTTCCTCCGCGCCAGCGCCCAGAATGCCGCGCGGGCGGTGATACTTGAACGAGCGGCCTGCGAGGTGAATGCCGTTTGCCAGCATGGCGGAAGCGAGCGTGTCGCCTTCCATGGCGTTGAGCTGCCTGCCATCCAGCGTGAAGGTGACCGTTTTCGACGGGCTCAGGCGGCCCTTGCCGGCAATGCGATTGGCCCCGGTGTTGACGGAGAAACTCATTTTGCTTCTCCTTTGCCGCCCACGGTCCAGACAGGCTCGTTGGCGGGTGTTCCCTTGGCCGGCGGTTTGACGGCGTCGATCTGTGTTTTGGTGATCTTCGGTTTCTTCTCGCCGGCCTTGTAGGTCATGATGAACTTGTCGGAGACCGAGTGGCGCGCGGCATTGAAGAAGCGGCCGCAGCCATGGATGTGCCGCCAGCGCTCGTAGACGACGCCCTTTTCGTTGTCGCGGATGAAGAAGAACTTCTCGAAGTCCGCATCGGAAATCTCGGCCATGTTGGCTGGCCGCGCGATATGGGCTTCACCGGCGCCGCGGAATTCCAGTTCCGGCCGCTCTTCCTCGCAATAGGGGCAGTGGATCAGAAGCATTGTTTTGTCCCCCTAGTGCGCAACGGCGGCGGCTGCCGCCTCGTCGATCAGCCGGCCGGTCCGGAAACGTTCCAGGGTGAAGCCCTCGTTGATCCTGTGCGGTGCGTCGTTGGCGATGGTGTGAGCGAAGACGTGGCCCGAGCCTGGCGTCGCCTTGAAGCCGCCGGTGCCCCAGCCGCAATTGACGTAAAGTCCCCTGACCGGCGTCTTGGCGAGGATCGGCGAGCGGTCCGGCGTGACATCGACGATGCCGCCCCAGGAGCGCAGCATCTTCATGCGCGTGAACATCGGGAACATCTCGCAGATGGCGTCGAGCGTGTGGTTGATGATGTGCAGGCCGCCGGTCTGGGAATAGGAGGTGTACTGGTCGGTGCCGGCGCCGATCACCAGTTCGCCCTTGTCGGACTGGGAAATGTAGGCGTGTACGGTGTTGGACATCACCACGCAGGGGAAACACGGCTTGACCGGCTCGGAGACCAGCGCCTGCAGCGGGAAGCTTTCGAGCGGCATGCGGATGCCGGCCATCTGCATCAGCACCGAGGTGTGACCGGCGGCAACGACGCCGACCTTCTTCGCGCCGATCGTGCCGCGAGTGGTCTCGACGCCCGTCACCGCGCCGTCCGCTCCACGGTTGATGCCGATCACCTCGCAGTTCTGGATGATGTGGACGCCCATGGCGTGCGCCTTGCGGGCATAGCCCCAGGCGACTGCGTCATGGCGTGCCGTGCCGCCCTTGCGCTGCAGCGCCGCGCCCATGACAGGATAGCGGGCGGATTTCGAAATGTTGAGCGGCGGGCAGAATTCCTTCGCCTCTTCCGGTGTCAGCCAGGAATTGTCGACCCCGTTCAGGCGGTTGGCATGGATATGCCGCTTGAAGACCTGCACGTCGTGGACGTTGTGGGCCAGCATCATCACGCCGCGCTGGGAGAACATGACGTTGTAGTTCAGGTCCTGGGAAAGACCTTCCCACAGCTTGACGGCGTGATTGTATATGCCGGCGGACTCGTCATAGAGATAGTTGGAACGGATGATCGTGGTATTGCGGCCGGTATTGCCGCCGCCAAGCCAGCCCTTCTCCAGTACCGCGACATTGGTGATGCCGTGTTCCTTGGCAAGATAGTAGGCGGTGGCGAGGCCGTGGCCGCCGGCGCCGACGATGATGACGTCGTAGGAGGCCTTCGGTTCGGGGCTTACCCATTGCTTTTCCCACCCCTTGTGGTGGCGCAGGGCTTCGCGGGCAATGGCAAAGGCTGAAAATCGGCGCATGGCAGGTCGTATCCCGTGAGGAAGTCGCATTCGGACCGGGTTTTAGCGAAAACCGGGGCCGGGCGCAAAGTGGCGCCAATAGGCGCTTTTTTTGTGAAAAGCCTGCGACTTTCTGCGACCTGCGTCATGCAAAACGCGACAGGGGCAACGGATGGGGCATGCCAAATGCCGCACCCGCCTGCCCGTCGATGCCGAGCCAGTCTTGACATTCGAACCGCAGCACCTGTATATCCGCGCCAACGTTGGCGTGCCCCTCATAAACGGGTTGTGGCGCGCTTTGTTTTGCCAGAAAGAACCAGATTTTCTGCTGCCGGGACGCCGGCTGACAGACGTTCAGATACGGACCGGACCGATGAAGATCAAGAATTCGCTCAAATCGCTGAAAAGCCGCCACCGGGCAAACCGTCTGGTACGCCGCAAGGGCCGCGTTTACATCATCAACAAGCAGAACCCGCGGTTCAAGGCCCGCCAAGGCTAACCTGGGCTGACCTGCCGCCGGTGCATCCTGCCGCGATCACGCGCTTTTGCATTTGACCTGACGCATATCCGCTTTACTCTGCGGATATGCGCATTTTCAGTTTATCCCAATTGCTGACTTCAGCCCTGCTGGCCTGTTTCCTGCCGGCCGGTGCGCTTGCGTTCGATCCACCTGCAACGATTGCGCGGACAGTCGAGGCTGTGCCGGTGGCGATGTTTTCCCGCAGCCAGCAGGATCAGGACGCGCTCAACGAGCTTTTCGGCATTCTCTCCCGCGAAAGCGATCCGAAGAAGGCGCAGCGCACCAGCCGCCAGATCGTGCAGAAACTCACCGATTCAGGCTCAGCCTCCATCAATCTGCTGATGGAGCGTGCGTCGGAGGCCATGCGCAAGAACGATCACGCGGTGGCGCTCGACATTCTCGATCAGGTGGTGACCCTTGCGCCGGACTATGCCGAGGGCTGGAACCGGCGGGCGACGCTGTTCTTCGCCATGAAGGATTTCGGCCGTTCAATCGCCGATGTGGAACGGGTGCTGGAACTCGAACCCAGGCATTTCGGCGCGCTTTCAGGGCTCGCGGCCATGCTGCAAGCACTCGGGCGCGACAAACGGGCGCTGGAAGTCTGGTACAAGGTTCTGGAAGTCTATCCGGCGAATGAACAGGCGCAGTCGTCGGTGATCAAGCTTGAGGAAAAGCTGGCGGGAAGTCCGACCTGATTTGCCTGTGCCTTTCTCACGCTGAAACCGGATTGCCCAGAACCCGATCAAGATGAAATTGCTGCTGCTCCTGTTTGTTGGCGCGATACTGGCTCTCTACGGGGCGAGCCAGTACCTTGCCCGTCAGGTTGCATCCCAATATCCGCCCAAGGGCCGGTTTGCGGATGTCGGGGATGTGCGCCTTCATTACACCGACTATGCAGCGGATGGGGATGCCGATCTGCTGCCGCTTGTCTTCATCCATGGCGCCAGCGGTAATCTGCGCGAGCAGGAAGGCATTATCCTCGATCAATTGAAGGGCCGGGGCCGGCTGATTTTTCTCGACCGTCCGGGGCATGGTTACTCAAGCCGGGGCAGTGCGAACGACATGCATCTTCCTGCCGGTCAGGCGCGCATCGTTTCAGGCCTGCTGTCGGCCATCGGGGTGGAAAAGGCGATCCTGGTCGGCCATTCGCTTGGCGGAGCCGTTGCGGCGGCATTTGCCGTCAACCATCCGGACCAGCTTGCCGGCATCGTCTTTCTGACGCCCGCTACCCATCCGTGGCCCGGCGGGAAGGTCACCTGGTATTATCACCTGACGCGGATGCCGGTGATCGGCTGGCTGTTTTCCGAACTGCTTGCCGTTCCGGGCGGCCATCTGCGCTATCATGACGGCGTTGCCGAGGTCTTTGCGCCGCAGGACACGCCTGCGGCCTATGAAAGGAATTCAGCCACCAGGCTGGTGCTGCGGCCGCATGTCTTCCGCTACAATGCAATGGATGTGACAAGCCTTTACGATGCCGTTTCAGCGCTCTCGCCAAGCTACGGGAAAATCGACGCGCCGGTTTCCATCGTCACGGGCGACAGCGACGAAATCGTATTGGCGGAAGTTCATTCCGTGGGGCTGGAGCGCGATATCGACGGCGCAAAACTCGTCTGGCTGCCGGGCGAGGGGCATTCGCCTGCCTGGACCAATCCGCAGGCGGTCATCGGTGAAATCGAGCGGGTAAGCACCGAGGCAAAGGCGCGAAGCGGGCGCCGGTAGATCCGGGCGGAAACCCTATTGCGGCGCGCTGCTGGTCCGGCCGGCTTCGGTCAGCCGCACCATCCAGGAGTCGCGGTTGTCGGTGTCGATCTCGAAGAAGCCGGTTTTCTGGTAACCGCGCTCGAAACACTCCTCGACGCCTTCGATCTTGAATTCCTGATTGGCGGTGCACATGAAGATGTCTCCGCGCCACTGGCCGCCGCGGTCGGCATCTTCCGCATAAATGTAGTAGTAGCGGGAGTTCAGTTCGCCCTCGAGGACGGAGGCGCAGGTCTCGCCGGGAATCTGCCACCAGCCTTCGGTGAGCCAGCGGCCTTCCGCCGAATAGCCGAGCGCAACGCCGACAAGGCTCTTGGTATCGTTGCAGACGCGGAAATCCGCACGGGCCATTCCGCCGGAAGCGAAATAGATGCCGGCCAGCAAAGCGCCCGTACATGCCAACGATCTGGCCAGTGATCCGGTTTTCAAGTCAATTCCCGCGTTTGCGGCCCCACGGAATCCATCCATCGCTTCGCTTTTCGCCAAGGTTCGCGACCAAGTCAACGCCAGAGCGTGTATTGCGAACTCTTGGCCGGAACAAGGCGGGCAGCTCCCGGAAACCCTGCCGGGGTCACGATTTCGGCCGGGCGATCCAGATGCCGGTGAGAATCAGCGCGGCGCCGGCAAACTGCAGCGGCGAAAGCGTCTCGCCGAAGACGGCCCATCCGAAGAATGCGGCGGCCAGGGCCTCGACGAAAATCACAAGGGATGAAAAGGCGGCTGAAAGGGAACCCAGCGCCACGGCGAGCAGGCCCTGGCCACCGGCATGGCTGAAGGTGCCGAGCGCGACGAGGAGGCAACCCCCTGGGCGGTGTCGGGCAGCATCTTCTGGCCGGATGCAATGGCCACGGCGAACAGCACTGCCGTTGTGACGATGGTCGAAAGAAAGGTGACCTCGCCGCTCTTGCGGCTTCTTCTGGCGACCCGAACCGCGAGGAAGTAGAGGCCAAAGAACATCGAGGTGATGACGCCGTAAAAATCGCCGATGATCCGCTCGGGCGCCAGCCGGTAGCTTGAACCGATCAGAAGCGCTGCGCCGGCAAGGCAGAGAAACAGACCCAGCCAGGTGGTGCGCGAAACAGGTTCGCCGATGAAGGTGCCGGAAAACAGCGCTACCCAGACGGGGGCGAGAGTTGCCATCAATGTGGCGTTTGCCATGGTGGTTCTGTGGATCGCCAGATGCCAGAAAACGAGATCGCCGGCGAAGAACAGGCCTGCCAGCAGCACTGTCCGGTCCATTTCCCATTCGACCTGCCGGCCGGCCCTGCGTGCCTCGACCCAGGCCCAGAGAAGAAGGATGGGGAGGCTCAGAAAGACGCGCCAGAAGGCGCTGGAAAATGCGCCGACCTCGCTGAAACGCACGAAAACCGGCGAGACGCCCATGGCGATGGCGCCCATGACGAGCAGTGCGAAAGCGAGCGCAAAGGAAAGCTCGGGTTGTTTTTGCAGCGCTTTATCGCCTGACATCGGGTGGTTCCTGCCGGAGCGGCTTGAAATCAGCGGGAAGCTGTGGAATTTCAGGCGTCCCCGGATCGTTTCACGTTTCCTCGGAAACGGGATAACGATGTAATCCGTTAATCCAATTTACGCATTTCGATTTTGCCGATTCCGTCAAAACCGAAACTGCTCCAACCGCTCGTGTTTCGTCCCGAAACACCATGACGGAAAACACCTGATGCCGCAGGATTTTGTACCGTATGAAGTTGTCCCGGGGGAGTATTCCAAAGGGCTGATACTCCTTTGCGATCATGCGCGCAACACGATACCGCAGCCCTACGGAACGCTGGGCCTACCTGCTTGCGAACTTGAGCGCCACATTGCCTATGACATCGGTGCCGAGATGGTCATGCGCGGGCTGGCGGCGGAACTTGGCGTGCCGGCAATCATGGCAACCTTCTCGAGGCTCCTGATCGATCCCAATCGCGGCGAAGACGACCCGACGCTGATCCGGCAGCTTTATGACGGCACGATCATCCCCGGCAATTACCCGCTTTCGGAGGCCGAGCGGAAAAGACGGCGGGACGGGTTCTACCGGCCCTATCACGAGCAGGTTCGCCGGATGATCGATGATTTTCTGGCGCAGGACATCATCCCGGCGGTGATTGCCGTTCACTCCATGACGGACCGATGGAACGGCTTGGCAAGGCCGTGGCAGTTGTCGGTGCTGTGGGACAGCGACCCGCGGCTCGCCGGACCGCTGCTCAAGGCATTCAGGGAACTGCCCGGCGTCACCGTTGGCGACAACGAGCCCTATGACGGTGCGCTGGCCGGCGATACCATGCACCAGCACTGCACATCCCGCGGATTGTCCCACGCGCTGATCGAAATCCGGCAGGATCTGGTGCGCGAGGAGAAAGATGCTGCGCAGTGGGTCAAAACGCTGGCGCCGATCATTGAAAAGGTTAGCGCTCTCCCCCATAACCATGTCATGTTGCATCATGGCAGCCGGACTGACCGCTGAAAGCGATTGTCGGTCTCTGCCCAACCAAGCGATGGAACCCTAAATGGACGATAAAACCATAACCGAACTGGAAGCGGCCGCGTTCCGCCGGCTGCTCGACCATCTTCGCGAGCGCACGGATGTGCAGAACATCGATCTGATGAATCTGGCCGGCTTCTGCCGCAACTGCCTGTCGAACTGGTATCAGGAGGCGGCTGCGGAAAAAGGTATCGATGTCGACAAGCCGGCTGCGCGGGAAGTGGTCTACGGCATGCCTTATGAGGCTTGGAAGGCCAAATACCAGGGCGAGGCCAGCGACGAGCAGAAGGCGAAGTTCAGGGAATCGCATCCGGGTCACTGAGCCCGGCTGGAAGTACGGCCCGAACCGCCATCAGACGGCCAGCGGGCACAACATACTCAACTTCATTTGGAGAAATGTCATGGCCGACAACATGGTTGCCAAGGAACAATTGCGCTCGATCGTCGAGCGCATCGAGCGGCTTGAGGAAGAAAAGAAGGCAATCGCCGACGATATTCGCGATGTCTATGCCGAGGCCAAGGGCAACGGGTTCGATACCAAGGTACTGCGCCAGGTCATCGGGCTGCGGAAAAAGGACAATACCGAGCGCCAGGAACAGGAGGCGATTCGCGACCTCTACATGAGTGCGCTGGGCATGCTTCCCGATTTCGCGAGCGCCGGGGACGAAGCGGCGGAATAGGCAGCGTTTACTGCAGCCGGGCGAATTTCATTGTCTTGACCGCCTTGCCATTGAACCGGTTCTGGCCGGGGCCGAAGGCCTGAAGGGCAAACTGCTGGACAATCACCGCATTGGGAACCTGACGGATCAGGTTGCGGCCATAAGCCGGTGCCTGAACGTCCGCAAGTTCGCTGATCGTGGTGCCGGCCGACAATGCCCATTTGCCAATCGTGCTTGAATTGTCCTGTGGCGCCGACAATTTATCGAGCGAGACCGGCCGCTGCTGCAGTCCGGGCTCGGCAACAGCTACAGGCGCCTCCTCAGCCGGAGATGTTTCAAGGCTTGCCGTTACCATGACAGGTTCTTCGGCTTCGGGTTTCCCAGCCACTGGCCCGGGCCGCGGCGCGCGAACCGGAATCGGCAAGGATGCTGTCAGGATTTTTTCTTCAGCCGGATCTGCGGTCGGGATTGCAGCTTCGGCTGTCTCAACGGCAACGGGGTTGTGGCTGGGGATGGCAATGGCGCCGGTGCTTTCAACGCCGGGCTCAATCGGCAGGGCGGCCAGTTCAATTTCCGCCTGAGGCTCGGTATTTTCCGCGATCTTCGGCGTTTCAGCGACTTCAGTCTGCGCTATTGCTGCCGGTTCCGACTGTGGCATCGGCAGGGGTTGCCGCTCCACAATGGCGGGTGCGGCAGGTGCGGCAGGCTGCGCAGGCGCGGCAGGTTCTACCGGGTCAGGCGTGTTGCCAATGGTCGCGGCTGGAACAGGCCTGTCTGTAACGGCCGCCAAGGCCGGCGATTCGGAAACCTGCGGACGCACGATCTTGCGCAGTTCCTCGATTTCGGCCGGCGAAAGCGGTTGGGCGCTGCCGCGCGGCGAGGCAGGTGTCTCGGTTGGCGGCAGCATGGCCAGTTCGGTGGTCTGGTCTGCGGGTGCCGGTTCGGGCATATCGGAGGTCATGGCGATGACCGGATTGATCTCGGGCCGCTTTTCGGGAACCGGCGGTTTCAACGCTGCCAGAACGGTGACGGTGTCCTGTTCTTCCGCGGGTGCATCGGGTTCCTGGACCTGTTCAACCTCAGGCTCCTGTGCCTGCGGTGTCTCGGCTGCCACGGGAGCGCCTGCCGCGACGGTGTCCTGCCTCGGGGCCAGGATGGGAACCGGCACAGCGGCGGGCAAGGCGGCAAATTGCGGCTGCTCTGGCTCAGCCGGTGCCGCCGGTTCGGGCTGTGGGGTGGCAGGTTGCGGTGCGGCTGCGGGCTCTGTCGTGGTCACCGGGCGCGGGGCGGGCGTCGATACGGCTTCATCGTCGTCTTCATCCTCGCGGCTGGTCTTGGCAAGGCGCTGGAAGAAATTCAGTTCCTTGGCGCTGGGTTGCGAGTCGGGAACCAGCTTGCCATTGGCCGAGCGGCGCTTGTAGTCGGCCACAGCCTGGTTGTAGCGGGCGAGCGGCTTGCCGTCAGAAGGTACGTGCATGGTCTTGCCATCGGGGAAGACCCGGGCAAGCTCCGACCGGCTCATGCGCGGCCAGTGACGTACACTGCCGGTATCCAGATGGACGAATGGGGATCCGGATGTCGGATAGTAGCCGACCCCGCCAACCCCCATTTTGAGGCCGATTTCGCGCAACGAGGCGAGCTTGACGCCGGGAATGAAGAAATCCATCGCCTTGCCCTTGGTGTGCTGGCTGTTTTTGGCGACGCCACGGCCTCTGGAGCGCAGGAGTTCGTTGGATGCCGGCGCCCGGTAGCCGGATATGACGTGGATGTGCTTGTTCGAGCCCGTCTTGCGGTAGACCTCCCAGATCAGGTCGAGCAGGTTGGGATCCATCTTGGTCGGTTCGTTACGGCGCCAGTCGCGCAGGAACCAGTTGATTTTCTTCAGGCCGGCCGCATCGAACTTGCCGTTTCGCTTGAAGACGATCTCGGCCTTTTCGCCGGTGTGCAGATAATAGAGCTTCAGCGACTTGGTTTGCGCGGCGGCAAGCGAGGGCGCGGCAAACACGAGTAGCAGGGCAGCCATCACCACCCTGAGCAGCAGGCCCGGGGACGCCACTTTCTCATGGAAGTGATGCGGGATATCCCGTTCGAGATTTGAGGATGACAACCCCACCGAAAGCCCTGTCAAATTCGTTTGCCGTTGGGACTGTTTAAGCCCTACGCCAATCTAAACAAAGATGGTTAACAACTCATAATGTCGCATGCGCCGCCCCGTCCGGAGCGGCAAATTATACAACAAGTTGTGGCAAAATAAGGCAGGGCAGGCGGCAAGCCGACGATGGTTAGCCGGAAGTTAAGACAGGGTGCCTCAGACAACCTCGTCTTCGATACCAAGCTCCTTGAGCTTGCGGTAAAGGGTGGAGCGGCCGATGCCGAGACGGCGCGCCACTTCCGACATGCGGCCATTGTAGATTTCGATGGCAAACCGGATGGCGTCGGCTTCAAGATCCGTAATCGGCCTGCATTCCCCGTCACTGCCAATCAGGGACACCATGCCGTAATTGCCGGCGGCAGCCGGTCCCGTGATGGCTGCCGGAAGGGCCGGCGCAGCGTATGCTGCCGAACCGATCAGGTCGGTATCGTGAGGGGTTTCCATCGCCGGCGCCTGTGACACCATGAGCGGTGGCGCACTGGCGCCGGAAACGACCTTTTCCCTGCTGGCGGATGCCGGCAATTCGAAATCCGGCATCTGGGCGTGTATCTGGGGAAATTCAGCCAGTGTCAGCGCCTCCGATTCGCACAGGATGATTGCCCGGAAGATGGCGTTCTCCAGTTCGCGGATATTGCCGGGCCAGTCATAGGCTTTCAGGGCTGAGAATACGGCCGGGTCGACGGAGGAGATGTTCTGCCGTTTCTGCTCCCTGCCGAGCTTCTTGATGAAATGGAAGACCAGCGGTTCGATGTCTTCCCGGCGCTCGCGCAGCGGCGGCAAGACGAGCGGCAGCACGCTGAGGCGGTAGAAGAGATCCTCTCGGAACCTGCCCTTCGAGACTTCCTCGAACAGGTTGCGGTTGGTGGCCGAGACCAGCCGGACATCCACCTTGACCGGCTTTTTGGCGCCGACGGGATCGATCTCGCCTTCCTGGATCGCCCGCAGCAGCTTTACCTGCAGGTCGAGCGGCAGTTCGCCGATCTCGTCCAGAAACAGGGTGCCGCCATTGGCTTCCTCGAACTTGCCGATGTGTTTGTCCGTGGCGCCGGTGAAGGCGCCTTTTTCATGACCGAACAGAAGGCTTTCAACCAGATTTTCCGGCAACGCGCCGCAGTTCACGGTAACCAGCTTGCCGCCGGCCCGGTCCGAACTGCCATGCATGGCGCGGGCAATCAGTTCCTTGCCGGTACCCGATTCGCCCTCGATAAGGACCGGGATGTTCGAATCGGCAGCCTTCCTGGCCATTGCCAGTACCGGCTGCATGGCTTCGCTGCGGGTAACGATGTCCTGGAAGGTGAACGCGCCGGAGGGCTTTTTGCGTGCCGATTCCATGGACTTCGAGACACCCTTGTAGCGGATTGCCGCCTCAATGGTTTTCAGCAGCTTGTCGGGTGCGAAGGGTTTGACGACGAAATCGAAGGCACCGTTGCGCATCGCCTGGACGACCACATCGATGCCGCCCTGTGCGGTCTGCACGATGACCGGCACGCCGGCGCCGCGTTCGGCGAGCCTTTCCATCACTTCCATGCCACCAAGGCCGGGCATGACCAGATCCAGCACTATGGCTGCGAACGCGCCCTGATGCTCTTCGAACAGTTCGAGTGCCTGCTCGCCGGTTTCGGCAGCGACTACCGCATGTCCACCCTTGACCAGAGCCGATTCCAGCAGGCGGCGCTGTACCGGTTCGTCGTCGACGATGAGGATTTTGTCGGCCATCACAGGGCTCCCGTTGCAAAGCTCTGCCATACAACGGTTTTACTACCGAAGAATGGACAGCTGTCTCATTTATGGACGTTGGTACCAGAGCTGCCTAAATTCCCCATTAAGCACAGTGGTTAATCGAATCTCCCGGACTCCGTTCGATTTTTAACATCAAGCATTTTTGCTTGAGCGCACCGGAGACGGCAGCTAAGGCAGACGTATGAAAACGCGCTTCCCCAATACGGTCGATTGCCCTGAGCCCTTCGGCCTTCTCAGCCCCGATGCAGCCCGCGCTGCATCGGAAAATTCGCTCGGCGACCTGCCGGAATGGCGGCTGGAAGACCTTTATCCGGCGATGGACAGTGCCGCATTTGCCGATGACATGGCGCGTGCCAAAGCCGATGCAGAAGCGTTTCAGAAGACTTACGCCGGACAACTCGAGCGCCTTGCCCGAGAGGCGCCGGCGGAACTGGCTGCAGCGATTGCCGAATACGAGGCAATCGAGGAGCGCATGGGCCGGATCATGTCCTATGCCGGGCTCGTCTATACCGGCGAGACCACCAATCCGGTCAAGGCAAAGTTCTATGGCGATGCGCAGGAACGGATCACCGCCGCCAGCACGCCGCTGCTTTTCTTCACGCTCGAATTCAACCGGATCGACGATGCGGTACTGAAAGCGGCAATGGAAGCGGAGCAGGCGCTGGCGCATTACCGGCCCTGGATCGACGACCTGCGCAAGGACAAGCCTTATCAGCTGGAAGACCGCATCGAGGAACTCTTCCACGAAAAGGCGGTCTCCGGCCGCAATGCCTGGAACCGGCTTTTCGACGAGACCATGGCTTCGCTGCGGTTTACGGTGGACGGCGAGACGCTGACTTCCGAACCGGCCTTCAACCTGCTGCAACATGCGGAGCGGGCAAAGCGGGAGGCTGCTGCGAAGGAAATCGGCAGTGTGCTTGCAGACCATAGCCGGGTTTTCACGCTGATCACCAATACGCTTGCGAAAGACAAGGAAATCTCCGACCGCTGGCGGGGCTTTAAGGATGTCGCCCAGTCACGCCACCTGGCAAACCGGATCGAACCGGAAGTGGTCGATGCGCTGGTAAGCGCGGTTGAAAATTCCTTTCCGGCGATCTCGCACCGCTACTACGGCATGAAGGCGAAATGGCTCGGCCTCGAAAAACTCGAACACTGGGACCGCAACGCGCCACTGCCGGCGGTTGATGAAGCCGTCTACGACTGGGGTTCGGCCCGGCAGATCGTGCTCGATGCCTATCACGGTTTTTCGCCGGAAATGGCGGAGATCGCGGGCCGCTTCTTTGACAGGGGCTGGATCGATGCTCCGGTGCGGCCCGGCAAGTCGCCCGGTGCCTTTGCCCATCCCACGGTGCCCTCGGTCCACCCCTATGTGATGCTCAACTATCTCGGCAAGCCGCGCGATGTGATGACGCTTGCCCATGAACTCGGTCACGGCGTGCACCAGGTGCTTGCCGCCGGCCAGGGGCTGCTGATGGCGCAGACGCCGCTGACGCTTGCCGAAACGGCCAGCGTGTTCGGCGAGATGCTGACGTTCCGGGCTCTGCTTTCCCGAGCTGCAAATCCGGCGGAAAGAAAGGTCATGCTGGCGCGCAAGATCGAGGACATGATCAATACGGTGATCCGCCAGATCGCCTTCTACCTGTTCGAGCGCAAGGTGCACACCGCCCGCGCTTCGGGTGAAATCACCAGCGAGCGGTTGGGCGAAATGTGGCTAGAAGTGCAGCATGCGAGCCTCGGTCCGATGTTCACCTTCGACGAAAGCTATCACCACTACTGGAGCTACATTCCCCATTTCGTGCACTCGCCGTTCTATGTTTATGCTTACGCATTCGGCGACTGTCTGGTGAATTCGCTCTATTCGGTCTATCAGAACTCAGCCGAAGGCTTTCAGCAGCGCTATTTCGACATGCTGAAGGCTGGCGGCACCAAGCACCACAGCGGGTTGCTCAAGCCCTTCGGGCTCAATGCCAACGACCCCGGCTTCTGGGACAGGGGGTTGTCGATGATCACGGGATTGATCGACGAGCTTGAGGCGCTGGAAGCATCCGGCTAAGCTGGAACCGAGTGTTCAAATGCAGGACTGGTAACGGGGAGAGTGTCATGCGTTTTTCAAACCGTGGGGAAAACGGGCGGTCTGGTGCCGGTATCGTGAGGCCTGCCGGGCTTGTGGCAGCCTTGCTGATTGCCGTTGCAGTTTCCGGCTGTGAAACGCAGGGGAAAAAGGCCAATCCGCTGGCCGGCGGCGGCGGTCTTTCGGGAAGCTGGATTTCCTCCGATTCCGTGTTCACCGCCGAATTCCAGGATGGCAGTTTCACTTCGAGGGCAAACGACACCGGCGAGACCCTTTCTACCGGCAATTACATCGTGGTTTCGGCCAACGAGGTGCGGCTGGAGTGGATCGGCAATCTCAGCCGTCAGCAGAATGTTGCGTCCTGCCAGCGTCCGTCTGTGGATATCCTCAACTGCACCGATCAGGCCGGCCGGGCCTTCAGCCTGCGCAAAACGGGTTAAATCGCCTCAAAACGGGCGTTGGTGACGGTGTTGACGCCTGCCGGGGGTTTTGCCGCAGGTTTATATATTGCGATTCCTGCAGGCTTTGTGTAACTCAAATCCGAGATTGAGTGCGTGTGGTGTAGAGGGTGCATCACGGCAGAGTTTCGGGGAGCAAAATGGCAAAAGCTGCGAAGAAAACCACCACCAAAGGAAAAACCTCCGTGAAGAAATCCGAGCCGGTGTCGGCCATGGACTATGCCGAACACGAGAAGACCTATGATCTGTTTCTCTGGCTGTCGCGGTGGACCGTGGTGGGTTGTGCGGCACTGCTGATTGCCATGATGTTCGGCTTCTTCGGCGGTGGCGGCCTGATCGGCGGCACACTTGCATTCATCATTCTGATTATTGCGGCATTCTTCGTCGTCTAACCCGCCGTCCTGCTCGTTACCCGCAGCAAGCCGGGAACAGGTCCGGTCTGCCGCAGGAGATTTGGCGATCGGATTTGCCGTTTTACGCTGGCGGATTGGCCGGTTGTACCGGAGAAGATTCGGTGCATTGCGACAGTTCGCGTATAAAGAGACTGAAAACGGATAGGCATTAATACGGGATCCGGCTCCATGAAGTTATTTGTCCCCAAGGAAAAAAGCCCCGAGACAAGGGTCGCTCTTTCACCGGATACGGTGAAGCGCCTGTCGGGGCTGGGTTTCGACGTGACCTTCGAAAAGGGCGCCGGCGAGTTGTCGCGCATCACGGATGAGGCGCTGACTGCGGCAGGCGCCAAGGTGGCCACTGCAAAGGACGCGGGGACGGCCGATGTGGTGCTGAAGGTGAACCGGCCGACGGCGGCCGAAGCCAAGGGTTACAGGAAGGGGGCACTGGTGCTTGCCGCCATGGACCCCCACGGCCATGAAAGCGACATCAAGGCACTTGCCGCAGCCGGCATCAGTGCCTTTGCCATGGAATTCATGCCGCGCATCACGCGGGCCCAGTCCATGGACATTCTTTCCTCGCAGGCAAACCTTGCAGGCTATCAGGCGGTCATCGAAGGGGCTGCGGTATTCGACCGTGCGCTGCCGATGATGATGACGGCCGCTGGAACGGTTCCTGCTGCCAGGGTTTTCGTCATGGGTGCAGGCGTCGCTGGCTTGCAGGCCATTGCCACGGCGCGGCGGCTGGGCGCGGTGGTTACCGCTACCGACGTTCGTGCGGCAGCCGGCGAGCAGGTCGAATCGCTGGGCGCCAAGTTCATCATGACCGATGCGCTGAAGGATGCCTCCGGCGAGGGCGGCTATGCCCGGGAACTGACGGCAGACGAACAGAAGGCGCAGGCTGAACTCGTCGCCTCCCACATCGCCAAGCAGGACATTGTCATCACGACGGCGCTCATTCCGGGCCGCCCGGCGCCGAAGCTGGTCACCAAGGCGATGCTTGCCAACATGGCACCGGGTTCCGTGGTGGTCGATCTCGCTGTCGAGCGCGGCGGTAACGTGGAGGGTTCAAAGCCCGGTGAAATCGCCAGGGTCGGGCATGTCTCGGTTGTCGGCTATGAAAACATGGCCGGCCGTCTGGCTGCAACGGCCTCGCAGCTCTACGCCAAGAACCTGGTGGCGTTTCTTGAAACCATGGTCGACGGCGAGAGCAAGAAGCTGAACGTCAATCCTGAAGACGAACTGGTGGCAGCGACCCTGCTGACCCATGGCGGCAAGGTGGTTCATCCGCTGTTTGCCAAGGAGCCCGCCGCCAAACCGGCTGCCAAGGCTCCGGCCAAGCCTGCAGCAAAAGCGCCTGCGAGGAAGAAACCGGCTGCAACCGCCAGCAAGGGAGCCAAATCATGAGTGAGACATTGCTCGAACGGGCCAGGGCACTGGCTGAAAAGGCGCAGGCGGTTGCCGACGAAGCAGGCAGCGTTGCCCGCGAAGCCGCCGAGGCGCTCAACGCTTCCGGCGCGAGCGAAGCTGCAGTTTCCGCGGCCCAGCACGGTCCCAGCGGTTTCGTCTTCCAGTTCGCAATCTTCGTGCTGGCAATCTTCGTCGGCTACTACGTCGTGTGGTCGGTGAC
>JAMLIH010000041.1 GCA_023954255.1 Phyllobacteriaceae bacterium
ACGCCACGCAGCCGCTGGCTGGCCCAGATCGGCTTTGCCTGCGTGACCGGCGGCGCCATCGGCAACCTCGTCGACCGCGTTTTCCTGGGTCATGTGGTTGACTACATCCTGTTTCATGTCGGCAACTGGTCGTTCGCCATCTTCAACCTGGCCGATGCCTTTATTACCGTCGGGGCGGCGGCTATCTTCCTCGATGAGGTCCTGTGGTCGATACAGAGCGGCAAGGTAGAGTCTGAAAAAGAGAAATCGAAAAAGGAGTAACCGGCGATGAGCGAAAGCTTCCGGGCCATTCTCGTTTCCCGTGACGAGGAAAAGAAACAGAGCGTCGATGTCGTTGAACTGACCGAGGAAGACCTGATGGAAGGTGACGTGACGGTTCGCGTCGAGGCGACGACCGTCAACTACAAGGATGGTCTGGCCATTACCGGCAAAAGCCCGGTGGTGCGCCATTGGCCCATGGTGCCCGGCATCGATCTTGCCGGCACCGTGGTCCATTCTGAGAGTGCCGCCTTCAGCAAGGGTGACAAGGTTCTGCTTAACGGTTTCGGTGTCGGGGAAACCCATTGGGGCGCCTATGCCGGGCTTGCCCGCCTGTCAGCCAATTGGCTCATTCCCCTTCCCAGGCAGTTGAGCCCGCTTCAGGCCATGGGCGTTGGAACGGCTGGCTATACCGCCATGCTGTGCGTCATGGCGCTGGAAAAGCACGGTATCGAACCGGGCTCCGGCCCGATTGTCGTGACAGGCGCCAATGGCGGTGTCGGTTCCGTCGCCATCACCATTCTCGCAAAACTGGGCTATCACGTCATTGCCTCGACCGGCCGCCCGCAGGAAGCCGGGTTTCTCACGAGCCTTGGCGCCGCCGAGGTCATCGATCGCAAGGAGCTTTCAGAGCCCGGTCGCCCGCTTGGCAAGGAGCGCTGGATTGGCGGTGTCGATGCGGTGGGAAGCCACACGCTGGCCAATGTGCTTGCCCAGACGAGCTACGGCGGCGCTGTGGCGGCCTGCGGCCTCGCCCAGGGCTTCGATTTGCCGTCAACCGTCATGCCCTTCATCCTGCGCAATGTGGCGCTGCTCGGTGTCGATTCCGTCATGCAGCCGAAGGAAAAGCGCATCGAGGCCTGGGACCGCATCACCAGCGATCTCGATATGGGCAAGCTCGAGGATATTACCTCGGTAATCGGGTTCGATGACATCATCCCGACCGCGCAGGATATCGTCGAAGGCAAGATACGTGGCCGAGTCGCCGTGGACATGGAACGCTGACAGGAAACAGTAGCGGCAAGGTTGTTCACGCTACCGTGTTTTGCCGCACCTCAGACAGGGGCTTAAAACGCCATCAGCATGTTCTGAAAAAAGGAATGTCCGAATGAAGAAGGCCCTGACCGCCCTTGGCGTCTTTCTCACAGCCACCACCGGCGCCCTGGCGCTTGACATCGGCGACTGGAAATCGGTCGAAGAGACAGCCCGCGGCCAGACCGTCTATTTCAATGCCTGGGGCGGTGCGCAGAACATCAACGACTATATCCGCTGGGCGGGCGATCAGGTGAAGGAACGCTATGGCGTGACCGTGGTGCACACCAAACTCGATGACACCGCCAACGCGGTTTCCGCCGTCGTCGCCGCCAAGGCAGCCGGAGTGGATGAGAACGGCGACATCGACCTCATCTGGATCAACGGCGAAAACTTCGTCAACATGAAGAGGCAGGACCTGTTGCTGGAAGCGGGCTGGACTCAGAAACTGCCCAACTGGCAATTCGTCGACTGGAAGAACAAGCCGACCATCCTGACCGATTTCACCGAGCCGACCGATGGCCGGGAATCGCCCTGGGGCATGGCCAAGATGGTGTTCTTTCACGATACCGCCCGTGATATCGGCATGCCCGATTCCTTTGCCGGACTGGTCGAGTGGACGGAAAAGAACCCCGGACGGTTCAGCTATCCCGCACCGCCGGATTTCATCGGTTCCTCCTTCCTCAAGCAGGCGCTGACGGAAAGCGTTGCCGATCCCTCGGTTCTGCTGAAGCCGGTCGAACCGGCCGGTTTCGAGGCAACGGTCGAGCCGCTCTTTGCCGCCCTCGACCGAATGCATCCCAATCTTTGGCGCGGTGGCCGGACCTTTCCCAAGAACAAGGAAGCGCTGCGCCAGCTGCTCGCCGACAACGAGGTCGACATCGCCTTTGCCTTCTCACCGGCGGAAGCCTCCAATGCCATTGCCAACAACGAGCTGCCGGATACGGTGCGCTCCTTCGTCTTTTCCGGCGGCACCCTCGGCAATACCCATTTTGTTGCCATTCCCTACAATGCGGCAGCAAAAGAGGGTGCGCTGGTCTTCGCCAATTTCCTGATCTCGCCGGAAGCGCAACTGCGCAAGCAGGACCCGGACGTCTGGGGCGATCCCACCGTGCTCGACATCGCCAGCCTGCCGGAGAGCTACCGCCAGCAGTTCGACGGGCTCGATCTGGGTGTCGCCACACTGAAGCCGTCCGAACTGGGCCCGACGCTCAACGAGCCACATGCCTCCTGGATGGAGCAGCTCGAAAAGGAATGGATGCGCCGCTACGGAGTAGCGAACTGAACCGTCGGGCTATCGTATTCGGCAATTGCCGGGAAGCGGCTCTTGCAGGCAAAATGCGCTGATGCTGCGCTACGCTCCGCATCTGGCGATTGCCCTGCTGTCCGGTCCGATCATCTTCGGCCTGCTGGCAACCCTGCTGCCCGCCTTCGGCTATTTCCCCGCTCTGGGCGGGAATGAACTGACCATCGGACATTTTGGCACCCTGCTGGCCCAGCAAGGCCTGTGGCGCTCAGCCTGGATAAGCCTGTCGGCTTGCCTGATCACCACACTGGTCTCACTGGCGCTGGTGATGGCCTTCTTTGCGGCATGGTCCAACACGCGCTTTTTCGCCCGGGTTCAGCATCTGGTTTCACCGCTGCTTTCCATTCCCCATGCGGCGGCTGCCTTCGGCTTTGCCTTCATGATCGCACCATCGGGCTGGATCATGCGCCTGGTTTCGCCGGAACTGACCGGACTGACCCGGCCGCCGGATGTCCAGATACTCAACGACCCCTGGGGCTTTGCCATGATGGCTGGCCTGGTCATCAAGGAGGTTCCCTTCCTCTTTCTGGTCATGCTGGCAGCCCTGCCGCAGGTAAGGCCGCTTGCCCATCAGAAAGTGGCAACCGGCCTCGGCTATGGCCGCATGGCAGGCTTTCTGCTGGTGCTTGGACCGCCGCTCTATCGCCAGATGCGCCTCGCGGTGTTCGCGGTGATTGCCTATGCGAGTTCGGTGGTCGATGTGGCGCTGATCCTCGGGCCAACCAATCCGGCACCGCTGGCGGTTCGGCTGGTCGACTGGATGAACGATCCGGACCTAACCCGCCGCTTCATGGCTTCGGCAGGCGCGGTGTTGCAGTTTCTGCTCACCGCGCTCGCACTGCTCATCTGGCTGGCGCTTGAGCGACTGGGTGGCGTCGTGATGCAGCGGCTTGCAGCCTCCGGCCGCCGCTATAGCCGAGACCGTGCAGCACGCCTTGCTGCGGGTAGCGCCATGATGCTCACCGCCGGGCTGGTGTTGGCCGGTCTTGGCGTGCTCGCCATCTGGTCTTTCGCTGGCTACTGGGCTTTTCCCGATGCCTTGCCTTCTTCCTGGACGATGAAAACCTGGTCGCGGCATCTCGATGCCGTTGGTGCGCCGCTTGCCGTCACCGTCGAGATCGCGCTGGCGGCAACGCTGATCGCCGTCATCGTGACGCTCGCCTGTCTGGAGCGCGAAACCCGCCTTGGCCGCGGTGGCGGCAGCCGGGCACTCGGCATTCTCTATCTTCCCCTGCTGGTGCCGCAGCCGGCCTTTCTTTTCGGCCTGCAGATGCTGTTTCTGGCGGCGGGAGTGAACGGCTGGTTCTGGGCCGTGGTCATGGTTCATCTCGTCTTTGTCCTGCCCTATGTGTTTCTTTCCCTTTCCGATCCCTGGCGGGCGCTGGATGACCGATATGCGAAACTTGCCGCCTCGCTCGGTGCGCCGGTCAATCGTATCTTCTGGCGCATCCGCCTGCCCATGCTGCTGCGCGCGGTCCTTGCGGCCGCAGCCATTGGCTTTGCCGTTTCCATCGGGCAGTACCTTCCCACCCTGCTGATTGGCGCCGGCCGCTGGCCGACCCTGACGACGGAAGCCGTCGGGCTCGCCTCCGGAGGCGACCGGCGGGTCATTGGTGTCTATGCCTTCTTGCAGATGGCGCTACCCTTCGCCGGTTTTCTCGTCGCGACCCTCGTCCCGGCCTTGCTCTTCGCCAGACGGAAGGGCATGAAAATCGGATGAGCAAGAAAGCGGGACGCAAGTCCGCCGCCACTGGCGGCTCCCTGTGTTTTCATGACGTGCGCATCGCGCTTGCCCGGCGCAGGCTGATCGATCTCGACACCTGTATCGGGCCGGGCGAGGTGCTCACCGTGATGGGCCCGTCCGGTTGCGGCAAGTCGAGTCTGCTCGCCTATGTGGCCGGGTTTCTCGACCCCGCCTTCGACGCATCGGGAAACATCACCCTCGGCGGCAGGAAAATCACCGAACTGCCGGCGGAGGCTCGCAAGGTAGGCCTGCTGTTTCAGGACGCATTGCTGTTTCCCCATATGAGCGTCGGCGGCAATCTGGCCTTTGCCCTGCCTCATGATCCGATGATGAACGCCGCCCTGCGCAAGGCCCGCATCGAGGAAGCGCTGGCCGAAGCCGGTCTTTCCGGCATGGCGGACCGCGACCCGGCAACCCTTTCCGGCGGTCAGCAGTCGCGGGTAGCGCTGATGCGCGTGCTTCTGGCGCATCCTTCGGCCCTGCTGCTGGATGAACCTTTCTCCAAGCTCGATTCAGAGCTGCGTCAGCAAATTCGCGATTTCGTCTTTGCCGAGGCGAAGAGCCGGCAACTGCCGGTGCTGCTGGTTACCCATGACCCTGCGGATGCGGCTGCTGCCGGCGGCAGGGTAATCGAACTTACCGGGTAACTGCCATGTCCACGAGCGGCGACAACAATACCGCCGGCAGCCTGCCGATCGACGAAGTCCTGCCGGAACTGCTGATGACCCTGGAAACGGCCTCCAGTGCCGTCCTGGTTGCAGCACCCGGCGCCGGCAAGACGACCCGCGTTCCGCCTGCCCTGTTGGCTTCCGGCTGGCTGGGTGCAAACCGTATCCTGGTGCTCGAACCGCGGCGGCTTGCAGCGCGTTCTGCCGCCATCCACGTCGCCTCCCTTTTGGGGGAGCCGGTTGGAAAGACCATTGGTTATCGCGTTCGTCATGAAACCAGGGTTTCGAAAGAGACCCGGATCGAGTTCATCACCTCGGGCATCTTTACCCGCATGATCGTCGATGATCCCGAGCTTTCGGGTGTCGGTGCTGTTTTGTTCGACGAGTTCCATGAACGCAGTCTCGACAACGATCTGGGCCTCGCCCTGGCACTCGACAGCCAGAAGGCATTGCGTCCTGATCTTCGCCTGCTCCCCATGTCCGCGACGCTGGACGGCGCGCGGGTAGCCGCCCTGCTCGATAATGCGCCGGTGATCGAAAGCGAAGGCCGTTCCTATAAGGTTGAGATTGCCTATCGCCCGCGGCGGGCAGACGAACCTCTCGATCAGGCCATGGCATCGGCAATCCGCCAGGCCTTGCGGGAGGATAATGGCAGCGTGCTCTGTTTCCTGCCGGGTCAGGCCGATATTCACCGGGTCCATGACCGCCTGAAGCAATCCTCAGGCCTGCCGCAGAATACCGACATCCATCTTCTCTATGGTGCGCTTGAGCCGAAGGATCAGTTCGCCGCCATCGCGCCATCCGGGAACGGCCACCGCAAGATCGTGCTGGCAACGTCGATTGCCGAAACCTCGCTGACCATTGAAGGCGTCACCACGGTCATCGATTCGGGGCTTGCCCGCGTATCCCGCTACGATCCGGCTGCGGGCGTATCCCGGCTCGAGACGGTGCGCGCCTCGCTTGCCTCGGTCACCCAGCGCGCAGGCAGGGCCGGCAGAACCACGCCCGGTCGGGCAATCCGGTTGTGGCATGAGGGCCAGGCGGCCTCCCTTGCAGAATTCGAGCGACCCGAGATCCTCGAAAGTGATCTTTCAGGCCTTGTGCTTGATCTCGCCGATTGGGGCGTGACCGACCCGCTGGCGCTGAAATGGATCGACCCGCCGCCTGCAGCCATATGGGAAGCCTCGTCGGCAGCGCTTCAGCAATTGGGCGCGCTGGACGAGGCTGGCGTCATCACGCCGAAGGGCCGCGCCCTGCGCGCTTTGCCGGTCGGTCCGCGCCTCGCTGCCATGATGCTGGCAGTCGCCCGGTCGCCACTGAAACAACAGGCCGCTCTTGCCGCCCTTCTCATTGAGGACCAGGGCATGGGTGGGCGCAGCGTTGACCTTGAAGCCAGACTGGACCGCTTCCGGAACGATAAAGGTCCGCGCGCGGTGCGCATCCGGGCCATGGCGGACAGGCTGGCGGAGCAGGCGGCAGCCTACCGTGGAAAGCAGGAAATCGAGCTGCCACCGGAAACTACTCTGGGCGGGCTAGCTTCCCTTGCGTTTCCCGACCGCATCGCCGCCAATATGGGCCAGGCTGCCGACGGTTCGGCTTCCTTTCGGTTGGCAAATGGCAGGCGCGCGCGCCTCGACGCGACGGAAATATTATCTTCAGGAAAATACATCGTTGTGGCGGATCTGCAGGGAACGGCGGCCACGGCGCGCATCCTGCTGGCAGCGTCCATCAGCCTTGCCGAAATCAGGGCGTTGCATGGTGCCCGTATCGAGGAAAGGCGGGAGGTCCGGCTTGATCGCGCAACCGGCGCCTTCCGTGCGCGTGTCGTCGAACGGCTGGGAAGCCTTGAACTCTCCGCACGCTCCGTCCCGCTGGAAGCAGGCGACCGGCTGGAAGAAGCCGTCGCAAACCTCATTCGCGACGAAGGTCTCTTTTCCGTTCTGCCTGTCATGGTGGAGGAGCCTGTATCCGGCCTGCTGGCAAGACTGGCCTTTGCCCATCTTCACCTGCCGGACACCTTTCCGCCGGTGGATGAGAGCTCGCTTCAGGAATGCATGGATGGCTGGCTGTTGCCGATGCTCTCAGGGGTGAGAAGCCTTTCTGCCGTCGACGCGGGAAAGATCACGGATGGCCTTTATCTTCACGCAGGCCACGAAGCCATGAGCCTGCTCAGCGAGATCGCTCCCGCAGACTGGCCGCTTCCGACCGGCCGCCGCCAGCGCCTCGAATATGCTGCCGGAGGCAAGGTCGTGCTGCGCGCCAGGGTGCAGGAGTTCTACGGTCTGACCCGTCATCCGGCGATCACGAGCCGTTTGCTGCCGGCCCCGCTTCCGGTTACGCTCGAATTGCTGTCGCCGGCCATGCGCCCGGTCCAGACCACGACCGATCTGCCGGGGTTCTGGTCGGGAAGCTGGCAGGATGTGCGGAAGGACATGCGCGGGCGCTATCCCAAGCATGTCTGGCCGGATGACCCGGCAACGGCGCAGGCGACCAGCAGGGCAAAGCCGCGATAGAAGCGGGCAGGATGAAAGGTGCGATGCTGCAGGAGAACCGGATACAGGCGGAAGGCAATGCCGCAACCGGCAATGGCGACAGCCTTGCCGTTCGCCTGAATACGACCATCCGCATCCGATGGCTTGCCATTGCCGGGCAGGTCATCGCCGTGCTGTTCGTCCATTTCGTCATGGGCTTCGACATGCTGCTCATGCCATGCCTGCTGGTAATTGCCATGTCTGCATGGCTGAACCTGTTTCTGCGTTTCCGCTATCCCGGCAATGTGCGCTGGCGCGGGCCCGCCGTCATGGGCCTGCTCGCCTATGACATTCTTCAGCTTGCCTCGCTGCTTTATCTGACAGGGGGCATTCAAAACCCGTTCTCGATCCTGCTGGTGGTCCCGGTCATCGTTTCGGCAGCGACTCAACGTGCGAAATACACGGTTCCGCTGTTTGTTCTGGCGATTACGGCGACCACACTGCTGGTTTTCTTCCATCAGCCGCTGCCCTGGTTCGAGCCGGGCGGCATAGTCCTGCCGCTCGAAATCAAGGCGGGCATCTGGGTCGCCATCGCTTCCACCATGGCGTTTACCGCCGTCTACATGTTCCGCGTTGCCGATGAGTCCCGCAAGCTTGCGGATGCCCTGGCGGCAACGGAACTGGTGCTGCAGCGCGAACAGCACATGTCCAATCTCGACGGGCTTGCCGCCGCCGCTGCCCATGAACTGGGAACCCCGCTGGCAACCATCTCTCTCGTCGCCAAGGAGTTGCTGCGCGAGGCGGAGGAAGGAACCAGTCTGCGGGAGGATGTCGAATTGCTGCACAGTCAGGCCGACCGCTGCCGGGGGATCCTGCGCAAGATCTCCACGCTGTCGTCGGAGGAGGACGCAAACATCGCCAGTCTTTCCATCGATGTGCTGCTTGAGGAAGTGGCGTCGCCCTACCGTCAGGGCGAGGTGGTCATCGATGTTCGCCTGGACGGCATAGTCCCCCATCCGGTGACGCGGCGAAATTCGGCGGTACTTTACGGTCTCGGCAATCTGCTGGAGAACGCCGTCGATTTCGCCCGCAGCCGGGTCGAGTTTTCCGCCCGTTGGGACCAGCGTACGGTAACGGTCTCCATCATGGATGACGGCAGGGGCTTTTCGCCGGCCATTCTCGAACGCATCGGCGAGCCGTTCGTTTCCCAAAGAACCGCCGCTCACGCCGCATCGGGTGGCGGGCTGGGCCTCGGGCTGTTTATCGCCAAGACCCTTCTGGAACGCAGCGGCGCGACGCTGAAGTTCACAAACCAGCCGGCAAAAGGCGGAGCCGATGTTGAAATCACCTGGAACAGGGCGGATTTCGAGCGCGATCTGCCGAAAACTGGTCTGTGACTGATAAAAAGTTTTTCCTTTTCCAATCAACACCCGGATTCTAAATTGACCAGATGACGCAGGATTCACAGACCGAAACGAACATTCCGGAAAACCACCGGCTATTGCTGGTTGATGACGACCGGCCCTTTCTGACCAGGCTTGGCCGCGCGATGGAAATGCGGGGTTTCAACGTGGACATGGCCGAAACCATTGCCGATGCCATTGCCCATGTGAAAGCCAATCCGCCTGATTTCGCCGTGGTGGACATGCGCCTGTCGGACGGCAACGGCCTCGACGTGATCGAGGCAATCCGCAAGGCAAAGCCCGTTTGCCGGGCGATCATCCTGACCGGCTACGGCAACATCGCCACCGCGGTGACGGCGGTAAAACTGGGCGCTGTCGATTATCTGGCAAAGCCCGCCGATGCCGATGAGGTCTATGCAGCGCTGATGCGCAAGCCGGAAGACAGGGCCGAACCGCCGGAAAATCCGATGTCGGCCGATCGCGTTCGCTGGGAGCATATTCTGCGGGTTTATGAACTGTGCGACCGCAATGTTTCCGAAACCGCGCGCCGGCTCAACATGCACCGCCGCACCTTGCAGCGCATTCTGGCCAAGCGCGCGCCGCGCTGATAGCCCCTCAGTCGGTGGCTTCGCCCTCCGCATGCCGGTCGAAGGCCAGATCGTTGGCTTCCGCAAATCGGGCAATGCGCTCGGCGCGTTGTGCCGCCAGCCGGGCAAAACGCAGCGTCAGCGCCTTGCGGCTTGCCGAGTGCATGGCCTGCTCGACAGGCTCGCGCAGCAGTTCGGCAAAGTGGGCGTCTGCCACATACAGCCCCTCGGTCTGCGGAAAGATTTCCAGCGGCACACCATGCCAGGTGGCAAAGGCGAAATAATCGCAAAAGCCGGCATATTCCGGCCATTTGTGGTCGACCTTGTAGTCCTCGATCGACGACTTGATCTCGATAAGCGTGAACCTGCCTTTGCGGTCGAGGCAGAGCAGGTCCGCGCGCCGCCCGTTGGCCAGCGGAAACTCTGCCAGCACCGCATTGCCGGCATGCTCCAGATGGCGGATCATGCCGCGTTGAATCATCAGTGCGGTGGGCGATTGCCTGCCGTCGGTGAGCGGATTGTTGCCGGCGATTTGGACAATGGGCATGAGCCGATCCGATTCGAAGTCCGATGGCAGCCATCCTAACAAGCTGTCTTTGACATGAAAACCGCGCACCGGACGTGCCATATTTGCAACATCGGGGTGTTACCTAAAGTCATTTTCCGTTTTCGCTTGCTGGCAGATCATCGGCTCTGTTATCGCGCTTGAGGAAGCATTGCTGTGACTCGGTCCGGCATCCCGCGTCCGGATGCGGACCCTACTTTGGTAAAACCCATGAAAAAACCATCCAGAATTTCCTTTGCGGCGGCGGCACTGCTGTTGCTTGCAGGCTGTAGCTCCACCGGGTTTCAGGTTGAAACGCCAACCTTTGACCGTGCAGCCTTCGTTGCCAATTTCCCCAAGTTCAATTTCACCCGCCAGAGAGGCGCCAACCCGCGCCTGCAATATGCAGCCGTGGTGGATGAAGGCTTTGAACTGCCTGCCATCCCGGTTGAAAAGATGGACAAGCAGTATCTGCGCCAGCGTGTCCCTTATGTAACCAAGGAGAAGCCGGGCACCATCGTCGTCGATGTGTCGAAACGTTTCCTCTATCTGGTCGAGGAAGGCGGTACGGCGATGCGTTATGGCGTTGGCGTTGGCCGTCAGGGCTTTGAATGGCAGGGCACTGCCTATATCGGCTGGAAAAAGAAATGGCCGACCTGGACGCCACCGGACGAAATGATTCGCCGCCAGCCCAAACTGGCCAAATACAGCGCCGACAATGGCGGTATGGAGCCGGGTATCAGCAATCCGCTGGGTGCCCGGGCGCTCTACCTGTTCAAGGACGGCAAGGATACGCTCTACCGCCTGCATGGCACACCGCAATGGAACTCCATCGGTACGGCTGCATCCTCGGGCTGCATCCGGCTGATCAATCAGGACATCATCGATCTGTATGACCGGGTACAGGGTCGCGCCAAGGTCGTTGTGGTCCAGTAGGGTCGCCGTCAGGCGCCGTGAAGCAAACATGAAAAACCCGCCGGAAGGCGGGTTTTTTGTTTTTCGCGGAAGGGTTCCGAAGGTCAGCTGCCCTTCAGTTCGCGCCGCCGCCGGTGAAGGGTCGGCTCGGTATAGCCCGAAGGCTGCTCCGTACCGAGCAGCACCAGATCGCAGGCTGCCTGGAAGGCGATCGACTTGTCATAGTCCGGCGCCATGTTGCGATAGGCGGCGTCACCCTTGTTCTGCTTGTCGACCACTTTCGCCATGCGCTTCAGCGAGGCCATGACATCCGGCTTTCCGCAGACGCCATGGTGCAGCCAGTTGGCCATGTGCTGGGAGGAAATCCGCAGTGTCGCGCGGTCTTCCATCAGCCCGACATCGTGAATGTCCGGCACCTTGGAGCAGCCGACGCCCTGGTCGATCCAGCGCACCACATAGCCGAGAATGCCCTGTGCGTTGTTGTCGAGCTCCTGCCTGATGGCGGCCTTGTCCCAGTTCGGTCTGATCGCCACCGGCACGTTGAGAATGTCCTCGAGCTTTGCCTTCTTGCGTTTGGCAAGCTTCTTCTGGACCTCTTTCACGTTTACCTCGTGATAATGGGTTGCATGCAGCGTTGCAGCGGTGGGTGAGGGGACCCAGGCCGTGTTGGCACCGGATTTCGGATGCCCGATCTTCTGCTTCAGCATGTCGGCCATCATGTCGGGTGCAGCCCACATGCCCTTGCCGATCTGCGCCTTGCCCGCCAGCCCGCAGGCAAGCCCCACATCGACATTGTTGTTTTCATAGGCCGCAATCCAGGTGGACGATTTCATGTCGCCCTTGCGGATCATCGGACCGGCCAGCATCGATGTATGGATTTCATCGCCCGTGCGGTCGAGGAAGCCGGTATTGATGAACACCACCCGCGACTTGGCGGCCCGGATGCACTCCTTCAGATTGACGGTGGTGCGCCGTTCCTCGTCCATGATGCCCATCTTGAGCGTGTTCCGCTTCATGCCGAGCAGGTCTTCGACTGCACCGAACAGCGTATCGGCGAAGGCAACTTCCTCCGGCCCATGCATCTTCGGCTTGACGATATAGACCGAACCCTTGCGCGAGTTGAGAAAACGGCCCTTGGGACCGATATCGTGCAATGCACACAGCGAAGTGATGACCGCATCCAGGATGCCCTCGAACACTTCCTCACCCTTCCTGTCGAGGATGGCGGGGTTGGTCATCAGGTGCCCGACATTGCGCACGAACATCAGCGAGCGGCCGTGCAGCGTTGCCGGACGGCCATTGGGTCTCTTGAAGGCCTTGTCCGGATTGAGGCTGCGGGTCGTCTTCTTGCCGCCCTTCATGAAAGTGTCTTCAAGATCGCCCTTCATCAGGCCAAGCCAGTTGCGGTAGACGACAACCTTGTCCTCCGCATCGACGGCGGCGACGGAATCCTCGCAATCCATGATCGTGGAAACGGCCGACTCCAGAACGATGTCGCAAACGCCCGCCTTGTCGTCCTTGCCGACCGGATGATCGGGGTTGATGACGATTTCGGCATGTAGATCGTTGTTGGCCAACAGGATGGAATCCGGCTTTCCGGGCTCACCGGTAAAGCCGGCAAACTGCTTCGGATCGGCAAGCGTCGTCGAGCCCTTGGCAAGTTCGGCAACCAGTTTGCCACCCTTGACGGTATAGGCTTTTACCTGGGCATGCTTGCCCTCCTTGAGCGGCGCAAGCTGGTCGAGCAGTTTGCGGCCCCAGGCGATGACCTTCTTGCCGCGAGCCGGATTGTACCCCTTGGTGATCCCGGCATCGCCGGTCTGCGGAATGGCATCGGTGCCATAGAGCGCGTCATAGAGCGAGCCCCAGCGGGCATTGGCGGCATTGAGCGCATAACGTGCGTTCATAACCGGAACGACAAGCTGAGGTCCGGCGATGGTGGTAAGTTCGTCATCCACCTTGGAGGTCGTTACCGAAAAGGCTTTTCCTTCCGCAACCAGATAGCCGATCTTCCTCAGAAACGATTTGTAGGCCTTGAGATCGGAATGCCGGCCGGGATTGTCGAGATGCCACTGGTCGATCTGCTTCTGCAACTCGTCCCGCCGTGCCAGCAATTCCCGGTTCCTGGGTGTCAGCGCATCGACAATCTTGCCGAAGCCCGACCAGAAGGCTTTTTCCCGCACGCCGGTTCCAGGCAGGGCTTCCTTGTTGATGAAGTCATAGAGTTTCTTGTCGATACTCAGGCCACCGGCTTTCACCCGCGCCGCAGTTTTTGCTGCACTCATTAATCCCCTCCGGAAATTTCCGTGATCCGGCAAAGGCCGGTAAACAGAGCTTGTTTTATTCAATCATGAATTTGTCACGCTTGATAATGGTCGGGATCGCATTTGTCATCCCTTCTGCGGGAATCCGGTTCACCTCTCATATCAGGGGTGGAGAACCCTGTCCGGCATGCTGTTGCGCTATGCTGCACAAATCTTGAACCCCGTACCGTTTGTCCCCATATCCTGTCTTGAATGCGGTGCCATCGGGCCGCATGCAAATGATTGCCAGCCGGAAGTGTTCTTCCGCAAAGGGATCGGACAGGATTATGAATCGCGTTACACATTTCGGCAGCCCGCTCATGCTCGGTTTCGAGGAAATAGAGCGCATGGCCGAGAAAATTGCCCGCAGCAATGGCGACGGCTACCCGCCTTACAACATTGAACGAGTTACCCGCGACGGCACGACGCTGCTGCGGATTACCTTGGCGGTTGCCGGTTTTTCCGAGGACGAGCTGGATATCGCGCTTGAAAACAACCAGTTGACGGTCTCCGGCCGGCAGGAAGCCGATCCCACCAGGGAATTTCTTCACCGAGGCATCGCTGCGCGCCAGTTCCAGAAGAGTTTCGTTCTCGCCAACGGGATCGAGGTTCAGGGCGCGGAGCTGGTGAATGGTCTGTTGTCGATTGATCTGGTCCGGCTCGAGCCGGAACACAATGTCAAACGGATCAAGATCGCCAGGGTCAAGTAAGGAGCGCGGCCATGCTGGATGAAAAATACAAACCGGAAAATGCCGTCGAGGTTCCGGCAGAAGCTGCCGAGACGCAAACCTGGCAGCAATCCCTGGACGAGGTGGCAAAGCGTGAACTGCTGCTGCTGGGCGAAGGTCAGATCGTCTATTTCCGCCCTGTAAGCGGCGAGGAATATGAGGCCGGAACGCAGGCGGCAAGGCTGGTGACAGGCCTCGGCGTCTTTTCCGCCCGTGGCAATCTGCTGCTGGTATGCCCCGATCTGGAAACAGCTGCCGCCTTCGCGATGGAGAACAACCTGGTTCCCGTACGGCTCCACTGAACCTGACGCTGCTCAGGCGGCGTGCGAAGCCTCTTCGCTGGTAAGCAACGCATAGATTGCGGCAGAATCAGAAGCTGCGCGCAGTTTGGCAAGCTTGTTGGGCTGCTTCAGCACCCGGGCAATCCGCGCAAGTGCCTTGAGATGATCGGCACCGGAGTCCTCCGGTGCCAGCAAAAGAATGACGAGATCGACCGGCTGGTCGTCCATCGCTTCGAAATCCACCGGCTTTGCCAGTTGAACGGCGATGCCGGTGATGCCCTTGAGGCCCTTCAGCCGGCCATGGGGAATGGCAATGCCATTGCCGATCCCGGTCGAACCCAGCTTTTCCCGTTCCAGCAGCGTTGCAAAGACGGTCTCGGAAGGGACGCCGGTCTTTCGCGATGCCTTGTCGGCCAAATCCTGGAGCAGTGATTTCTTGCAGCTTGCTTTGACGCCCGCGAAGACGTCATCCGGACCAATGAGGTCGTTGAGATCCATAGTGGATTACCTTGTCTGCCGAATGCGTTTGCGTATCTCTGGCTCTGCCCACCGGCCGGCACAGCCATTATTGCTTTTGCAGCCTGCCGTCAATTGCCGCGGGAAGGATCGATCCAGCCGATATTGCCGTCGCTTCGGCGATATACCACATTCGTTTCGCCATTGGCCGCGTTGCGGAACACGACAAACGGGTGGTCCGTCAGGTCGAGTTGAACCACTGCCTGGGCAACGGTCTGGCGGTTCACGGTGGTTGTCGATTCCGCGATGATCACAGGATTGAAATCCTCGGGAACCTCTTCCTCTTCGCGCGGCGATTCAACGACCGAATAATAGGCCGAATCGCTTTTTACATTGCCGTGGGCGTGATGGTCCTTCAGCCGGCGCTTGTAGCGGCGAAGTCGTTTTTCGATCTTGTCGGCAGCATCCTCGAAGCTGGAAGTGGCATCGCCTGACCGCGCCTTTGCCTGCAGTTCCACGCCGCTGTCGAGATGAACGAGCAGGTCGCAATCGTACCAGCTGCCATCCTTTTCCAGCGTCGCGCGGCCCGAATATCCATGATGAAAGTATTTCCCGATTGCTTCTTCGATCCTCTCGGTGATCCGATCAGTAAGCGCTTCACCAACATTCATGTGTTTTCCGGATATCGTTAGGCTCATTCTCTACCTCGATTGCTGCGTAAACCGCAGGTGCCGCTTCCCGCAGTGAAGCCGGCGATTTCATCAGTGCTTCCGGCAGCCATGTCGGTCGGATGCCGGGCGATCAGTTTAGCGGCACAACATGCCGCCGAGAAGAACAAATCTGATCATTTTTTCAGCGTGCAACCGCAAACCGGCGGAGCTGCCGGAGGCTGATACGGGCGCTTCCGCCTAGCGGCGTTTTGCCATCGCCTTCTTTTCCCGCCGGCGCTGCACCGATGACGGCAGATGCAGCGACTCACGGTATTTAGCCACCGTGCGGCGGGCAATATCGACCCCTTCCGTCTCCAGCACGTCGACGATGGCATCGTCGGAAAGAACCGTATCGGCGGTTTCATTGTCGATCAGCGCGCGAATGCGCTGGCGCACCGATTCGGCGGAATGGGCCTCGCCTTCCTGCGTGCCGCCGATTGCTGCGGTGAAAAAGTATTTCAACTCGTAGGTACCGCGCCGCGTTTCGACATATTTGTTGGTCGTTACCCGGCTGACGGTCGACTCGTGCATCTTGATGGCATCGGCGACCTGTTTCAGGCTCATCGGCTTCAGGTGGGAGACTCCATAGGCAAAGAAGCCGTCCTGCTGACGGACGATCTCCGTCATCACCTTGAGGATCGTTTGAGCCCGCTGTTCGAGGCTTCGCACGAGCCAGTTGGCACTTTGCAGGCAGTCGGTCAGAAATGCCTTCTGTTCCTTGCCCTGATCGTCCCGCGAAACGATGGCCGAATAGGTCTGGTTGACCAGTACCTTCGGCATGGCGTCGGGATTGAGTTCGATGGCGAAGCTGCCATCGGGTTTTTCCTGCACCAGCACGTCGGGAATGATGTTGAGCACCGGCGCCGTGTCAAAGGCCCGGGCCGGGCGCGGGTCGAGCCCCTTGATCTCGTCCACCATGTCCATCAGATCGTCAAAGGATACGGCGCACAGACGCTGCAGTTCCTCGAAATCCCGTTTGGCGAGCAGTGGCAGGTTTTCCAGCAGGCACTCCATTGCCGGGTCGAAGTGGTTCTTCTCCCTGAGCTGGATCGCAAGGCATTCCGCCAGATCGCGGGCGGCAACCCCGCAGGGATCGAAGCCCTGCACCAGGCCAAGTGCCTCCTGGGCCTCTTCCGGTGTAGCCCCGGTTTCACGGGCAATTTCGGCAAGCGGCTTGCGCAGAAAGCCGTCCTCGTCCAGCAAATCGATGATCTGGGTTGCCGCCATGCGGATGGCGGGCTGGGCGCGGCTCAGGGCAAGCTGTTCGCCAAGATGTTCGCGCAGGCTTTTGCGCCCTGCCACATAGTCGCCGATGTCATGGTCGCCGGAATCTGCCCGGGAGAAATCGGTTCCACCGATACCGCCGCCAGACGCCCTGTACTCGCCGCCGGAACGGTCGCCGTCGAATTCGTTCTCCAGTGTCGTGCCGAGCTTGTCTTCAAGTGCCGTACTGCTGGTGTCGAGTTCGCTGCTGACATCGCCGGAGCGGTCTGATTGCCGCCGCTCCGCTGCGCCATCCGCGGAACCGGATTGCCGCGCCCGGTTTGCAGCCGTTTCAATCTGAAGATAGCCGTCGTCCAGCTCCAGCAGCGGGTTTTTCTCCACCTCTTCGCCGATATGCTGAAGCAATTCGGTGCCGCTCATCTGGAGCAGCTTGATCGACTGCACCAGTTGAGGTGTGAGGGCCAGATTTTGCGTCTGGCGCGCCTGCAATTTGACCGAAAGCGCCATTGGCCGCTGCGGCTCCAAGAAAATCGAAAAAATCAGGCAATTGGCCCGTTCCTTGCTTGGAGTATATCAGCAGCTTGTTCTCAAAGTGTAAACTGCTCGCCGAGGTAGGTTTGTCGCACCTGTTCGTTGGCCACGATCTCATCGGGACTGCCATGGGTGAGCACCCGCCCCTCGTTGATGATATAGGCGCGGTCGATCAGGCCGAGCGTTTCGCGCACATTGTGGTCGGTGATCAGTACGCCGATTCCCCGCCGGGTCAGATGGCGCACGAGATCCTGAATATCGCCAACAGCGATCGGGTCGACACCGGCAAACGGTTCGTCCAGCAGCATGAAGGAGGGCTGGGTGGCCAGCGCCCGTGCGATTTCGCAGCGCCGGCGCTCGCCACCGGAAAGCGCGATGGACGGGGATTTCCGCAGGTGCGCAATGTGAAACTCTTCCAGCAGTGCGTCCAGCCGGTGTTCCTGTTCGCGCTTGTCGGCAATGGTGATTTCGAGAACCGCGCGGATATTGTTTTCCACTGAAAGGCCGCGGAAAATCGATGCTTCCTGCGGCAGATAGCCGATACCGAGCCTGGCGCGGCGGTACATCGGCGTCTGGGTGATGTCGAAACCGTCCAGTTCGATGCGTCCGGCATCCGCCTTGACCAGCCCCGTGATCATGTAAAAGCAGGTGGTCTTGCCCGCGCCATTGGGACCGAGCAGGCCGACAGCCTCCCCGCGCCTGACGCCGAGATTGACCCCCCTCACGACCTTGCGGCCCTTGTAGGCCTTCTGGAGGTTGGAAACGAGCAGCACGCCCTCGCGCGAACGCGGCGTATGGCTCGCTGCCGGTTGTGGCCGCAGATAGGCCGGTGCTGCGGGCTGAACGGCTGCCGGCTGCTGCTGCGGGGTGCGGTTTCCCGGCTGCGGCATCAGCGGGCTGTCACTGCGTTTCAGCGGCGGCGGCGAAGGCCGCCTGGCGCCGAATGGCAGGCGGCGGGGAAGGCTGCTCGCCCCGTCAAGCAGGCTTTGCCAAAGGCGTGAAAGCTTCCCCGGTTGCACCTGCCCCCCAATGATCTTCATGACGCGGTCAGTTTTTGCTCGGCGTGAAAACGCCGCGAACCCTGCCACCCGCCGCATTGGCGCAGGGTGTCAGGTTGGCGGCATTGGTAGCCAGGTTGATCTGCAATTTGCAACCTTCAAGAACGCTTTCGCCCTGGCTGACCACCACATTGCCGGACAGGACGGCGCTCTGGGCCTGCATGTCCACCACTGCGGTATCGGCGCTGGCCATCTGGTCGCCGGAGCGCACGGCCACCTTGCCGCTGGCCTCGATCTTGCGCACATTGCCGCCCGGCGCATCGCTTTTCGCCTCCCGGCTGTAATAGACCTTCAGCCGGGAAGTCTTCAGCAGGGTGCTGCCCTGAACCACGGCGACATTGCCTTCGAAAAGAGCCGTTCCCTGTCCGTCGACGACCTCAAGACGGTCGGCCTCGATCTGGATCGGTTCCTTGGAATTGCTCATGCCTTCAAATGCCCCGCCAAAGCTCTGGGCAGCGGACTGGGGTGTCTGCCAAAGCAGCAACCCGGCCATGGCCAGCATGAGGGTGCACAAACGGCCTGTCGCCGCAATGCCGGGTGTTTTTCGTTCCGTCACTGGCCGTTTCCTTCGCCGCTTTCGCCGGAGGCTTTTTCCTTCAACGCCTGAATCTTGTCGGGAAAGATGGTCATTTTGACCCGTCTTTCAAAGACCACCTTGGCGCCATTGTCTTCCACGAACATGCTCTCGGCCGATATTTCCGCCTGTTCGGTGGTCATGGCGACCGGATTGCCGGTTTTCAGCGTTCCCGCACCGATATCGACGGCAGCATCCTTGAATTTTGCCGTCATGCCGTCATCGGTCACGACCTCGATTTCGCCGCCGAGATCCAGATGCTTTGCCTCGCCGTCGTAAAAGCCGGTTCCGGCCAGAATATGGGCATAAATCCCCTCCTGAACCGGAACTTCCGCCGAAATGCTGTCGAGTTCCACCTGCCGGGGCTTTTGGGGATCCTGAACAGCCTGTCTGGCCGTAAGCCGGTAGGGCCGCTGCTCGCCGTCGACCCCGTCAAGCACCGGGTTGCGCATTACCATGCGGCCGTTCTCGAAGGCCGTCTCGGCAATGGTAACCTGCGGCAGGCTGGCCTGTGACAGGATGTAGGCACCGGCGATGCCTGCAATGATGAGCACTGCGATGACAGGCAGGGCAATCCGCAAAAGCCGCACCCTGCTGGAATGCCGGTTTGCCCTTAAAAACACGCTGCTGTCGCGCATGTTCGCCCACGCGCTTGAAGGGGTGTCCGGCGCCGGCGGCTCGGGCACCATCCGCGGCGCGGCTGAAACCGGCGGCGCTGCCGGTTGCGGGCGCTGCTGCTGCACCCTTTCTTCCGGCCGGGCCATGGCGGCATGCCGGATTTCCGGCTGCTGTACGGTCCGGGGCTGGCCGGCAGGGCCTGCAGGATGGACCGGATGAAAGCCGGGGTGCGAAGCGGGCCTGCCGGCTGAAGGCGGCTGGATCGCCGCCCCTGGCGACGCCATCATTCCCCCCTGCCGCGGGGCAGACGGTGCCTCCCGGTTGGGTGCCAGCGGGGCCAGCAGGGAATGGGTCGGTTCATGCGGCATCAGCACTCGGATATACGGTATGCGGGCTTTTCCGGAGGCCGTGGCCTACAGGTCCTTCATGTTTATTTTACGGCACCGCTGCCTTGCCGCGGGCTGGCCGCAGCCCCGGCCAAATGGCTCAGCTGTGCGAAAAAATGTCTTCTTCTTCCCAGCCCGCGAGATCGAGCCTTGCCCGTGCGGGCAGAAAGCGGAAACACTGCTCTGCCAGCCGCTTGCGGCCCTCCCGCTCCAGCCGTCCGTCAAGCATGTCTCTGAGCCGGTGCAGATACAGAACATCGCTTGCGGCATACTCGAGCTGTGCCTCGCTCAGGGTGTCAGCCGCCCAGTCCGAGCTTTGCTGTTGCTTGGACAGATCCACGTCGAGCAGTTCCTTGCACAGGTCCTTCAGTCCGTGCCGGTCGGTATAGGTCCGCGTCAGCCGGGAGGCGATCTTGGTACAATAGACCGGGTTGGCTTCCACTCCGAAGGCATTGAACAGCACGGCGATGTCGAAACGGCCGAAATGGAATATCTTGCTCTTCGAGCGGTCGCGCAGCAGTTTTTGCAGGTTGGGCGCTCTTTTCTGGCCCTTTTCGATCTGAACCACATCGGCGGTGCCGTCGCCCGGCGACAGTTGCACGACGCATAGCCGATCGCGGGCCGGTTTCAGGCCGAGCGTTTCCGTGTCGATGGCGACATCCCCTTTATAGCGGTCGAGGCCGGGAAGGTCGTTCTTGTGAACCCGTATGGTCAAGGCTGGCTCCGGATTGGCACGATTCGCGTTCTGCGCTTAACCTACCGCTATCATGGTTTGCAAATCGTTTACCGTAAACCGCTTTGCCGGAATCGGGCTGAAACCGGCCCTGTGGCGGCTACCGAGTACCCTCGACCGGAGTTCCCGCTTCTTCATCCGGTAGCCCAAACAAGATCGAACGACCCTGAGGTCCGAAACCTCGAACTCCCTGACCTCAGGCGCGACGGGACCAAACCGATCATCCCCGACTGTAATTTCGTAGATGGTCGGATCGTGGCTGTTCGCCTCAGGACAATTCGCTGGATTGCCCGAGGCGCCATGGAGAATCTTGGCTGTGAAAGGTGCGTTTTTGGCGTCGCGCCCCTCGCCCTGAAAGCGTTCGGCATAGGTATCCAGCCAGATTAGCATGCGGCCCCGGACCGACGCCCCGGAAAATACCGCCCCATCACTTGCCAGCGGAACGCGTGATCCGGGGGTTTCAAGCCAATTCCAGAATCGGTGCGTATACGCCCTGTTGGCACGGAGCCATTTCCCGAGTGTCGCTTGCAGGGATGGGGGCGGCAGATGTCCATGCAGTGCTATTTCAACTCAACCATAATCACATGTGTTGGTGTAGAGCCCACGTTTTCACCAATATGAGTCTGCATTTCGGAGAACATCACTTCGCCACTCTTGAAGGAACGATTGAGAACTTTTCCGTCTGGTAGCGTGATACGCCGCTCGAAGGGGCTCACTGCGTAGAGCACGAAAGCCGGATGGCTGTGTTCATGCGTCTTGTCGCCCGGCTGATCTTTATACTCCAAGACTCGCACCCGGTCGTTCTCGAAAACCACCTTGTAGTGTTCGGGATCGGTCACAGCCGGGTCCGCGGCGTTTGCCGTTGTTGCAATAAGCGCGAAAGCAAAGGCAGCAAGTCTAACTCTCATCGAAACACCTGGGATTATCATTTCTCTCTCCGTATCATCCGCGGCGACACGACATGCCGCATGGGCAATGTCTGGTGTCCAAGCCGCTGAGTTTGATGAAGTTGGTTGCGTTCTTGGCAATGTGCGGGTCCTCGACAGTGCCGACTCCAGTCTGCGCTTGTGCGCACTACGAAAACAGTCGATAAGATTGCGGAATGGGGCCGCAAAAATGCATAGAGCCCTGTTGCGACCGCGCCGAAGGCGGGATCAGATGTTCAACTGGGATGACCTGCGTTATCTGTTGGCAGTTGCGAGGGAAGGCAGCACGCTAGCTGCAGCGCGAGCACTGAATGTAAACCAGTCCACGGTGCAACGGCGCATTGCAGCGCTGGAAGAACAACTTGAAGTGCGACTTGTCGAACGCATGACCAGTGGCTATCGGCTAACGCCTGCCGGCAATGCAATCCTGCCCACCGTGCATGCAGTCGCTGCTGCGGTGGAGGCATTCCAGCGCGGTGTTGCAGAAGTGGCGCATGCAGGCATTGTTCGCCTTACATGTCCCGAACCAATTGCCTTCAGATTGGCCGGTTCGGGGTTTCTCGACAGGTTTCAGGCGATTTACCCGGGCCTGCGTGTCGAGTTCGTGCTTGCTGACCGCTATATTGATCTTTCCAAGGGCGAGGCCGATGTGGCTCTTCGCTCCGGCGACACGGATGGCATCCTCGTCGGGCGTAAGGTGGCGGACTCGGTTTGGGCCATCTATGCCGCTCGCACGTATTTGAAGCGCCACGCCGCACCAAACTCGATAGAGGAGTTGCGGGAGCACCCGTTAATCTCCTTCGATGATAGCTTGGCAAAACACCGGCTGTCGGTCTGGCTTCGCGAAGTTGCCGAAGGAGCCAAGATAGCAGCACGCAGTGACAGTGTTCTAGGTTTGGTTTCGGCAGCAAAATCAGGAGTCGGCATAGCCGCCCTGCCCACAGCGCTTGGCGACTCCGAACCCGACCTGGTCCAGATAATGCCACCGGTGCCTGAGCTGACACGTGCTTGGCGTATTCTGTGCCATCCCGATGCGCGGCACATTCACCGTATCAATGCTTTCTTTGATTTTGTGGACTCGCAGATCGACGCGTTAAAGCCGGTGCTGACTGGCTAGCGGAGATTGTCCGCCAACAAACGCAGATCAATCGACATGAGTTGGTGTCCGAAGAATAGCCCCGGGTTTTCTGGGGCCCCAAGTTCTCATTATCGTTGCCCGGAAAAGCTCCTTAGGTGGCTGTCAGTCCGCATTGCTGACTTTTGTTTGCTTTGACGTTTCTCGCAGGCACATCCTCGGCACACCAGTTTTCGCGCTTATCCGTTGATCCCGGCTCGTACGGTTACCACCAGTTGGCCTTCCCGGTTTTCCTTTGAAGCATCCCTGCGATTGGTCTAAACGGGGCTTGCGGTCTTCAACGGCCCTGCGCACCCGCAGCTCAGCTAGATAGAGTGCTGCCCTCCGAACCGACCAGCGTTCAAGACAGGGCCGCTCCAGGAAGACTTGGTAGGCTCAGGAACCTTTACTTTCCGTCAAGGCTCTCTGCCTCTCGCCGTCCATCGCGGCGCATTTTCGCCACTCCGCGTTTGTGGTATTTTACTCTGAGCAGCCCGCCTGGCTGGCGAGCCTCGAAGCTGCAATCAGAGGGAACAGCGTGAATCGACACAAACCGGACGAAGCCATTGAGGAGATCGTTGAATACACTTCTCGATACCCCGAACTCCCGGAAGCGCATCATTTCCTTAATTGCTCAACGCATGATGCACCAACCTGGAAGCAAGAAAGCTAGCGAAACATGGACTGGGCCGCCCTTACAAAGGAGCTAGTTACTCTCATTGTTGTTATCGATCCGGTTGGCTCGATACCTGTTTTTCTATTCGCCGTGCAAGGCGTTCCACGACAATTGCACCGCCGCTTTGCAATTCGGGCTGTAGCAATTGCAGCTCTCGTGCTGCTGGCTTTTCTCGTCGCAGGGCAATTACTCTTGGAAACCGTGGGGCTTCGCTTCGGCTCGTTTCAGATCGCCGGCGGTGTAATACTGTTCTTGTTTGCCATGACCATGGTTTTCGGAGAATCCAAGCCGACACGCGAAATTGAAGAAGCAGAACGGGATCATTTAGCAGGTGCCGTGTTCCCGCTGGCAATGCCCTCAATTGCTTCGCCCGGAGCGATGCTTGCAATTGTGATTCTGACCGACAACCACACCGAGTCAATTACTGATCAGGCGATCACGGCGGGCCTGTTGATGCTCGTCCTGCTTCTGACGCTTGTTCTCCTCCTGGCGGCAAGCATCGTTCACAAGTTCATCGGAAACACAGGTGCCAGTGTCATTAGTAGGGTGATGGGAATTGTGCTGGCTACAATAGCCGTCGACTCGGTATTGGGCGGGCTAGATGCACTTGGAGTCCTTGACGTGGCCCCACCACCGGTAGAAAGCCCTTTGAACCAGATTGAGCCGAAGTAACACCAAATCAGCTGCTGAGGAGTGCGATACCAGTTCAGAATCCATCGTATTCAGGACATACTCAGCACTACATCGTTCCGTGGTCTTGCTCCTTCCCGCAGGCACATCCTCGGCACACCAGTTTTCGCGTTTATCCGTTGATCCCGGCTCATCCGGTTAACACCAGTTGGCTTTCCCGGTTTTTCGTTGAAGCATCACTGCGATTGGTCTAAACGAGGCTTGCGGCCTTCAACGGCCCTGCGCACCCGTAGCTCAGCTGGATAGAGTGCTGCCCTCCGAAGGCAGAGGTCACAGGTTCGAATCCTGTCGGGTGCGCCAAAATTCTCTTCAAAATCAATTATTTATGAGCGCAATACAATTTGCTAGTTGACCCTTCGGGTGCGCACGGAAGCAATACGGAAGCAGAATTTCTCCAAGACTATGCATGTTGATCCATAATTTCGGTGCTCGTTAGATTGACCGAGATTGCGAATTAGAACTCCGAACTGTCCGCGCGTATCGCTTCAAGTTCCTCTTTCGACAAGGATGCCCGCATGAACTCATCGAAGCTTGCAAGATCCTCGACGGTTGGAATGTTACTCTGATCATTCAGCGCACGTAGTTCGTCAGCAACATCACGTCTGCTGATGGTGTCGAGAATGACCGGCCCATTTTCTAGTTGATACTGAAGCGAGCCATTCATCATGTTGATACGGCCGTAGCCTGGCGCGTAGGCGATCGAGTTGTTTCGCCCACGCACTTCATGTTTGGCAAAGGATACTCTGAGGTGTTCAAGTCTCGAAAAAGGAATATGCGCTCGGCGAAGGTCAATTTTTATCGTCTCGATGATCGATGGATCGGCAGCAATCTGCCTCAATTGCTTTGCACGCATCTCACGACCGGCGTGAAGATACCCCTGATCTTCTTCTAAGCTCGCTGCCTTGAGTTCCAAGCCTCCATTGTTCGCCAGTTTGATGATGTCCTTCGCTCGTGCCCTCCAGGTCCTCAGGAGCTCGTAGGCTGCAAAGATCCACATCTGCGACTGAGCATTAAGAAACATTGTGGTCGGAGGGGTCTTATCCGTCTGAAAGTATTCCTGAAGCGTGTGATGCTCGAGGTTCATGATGAACTGATCGACCACCGCCAGGTTCGTCACCTGCAGGCCGAGATACATGTCATCGCGAAGCAAAGCCAATGAATGAAGCGCTGACGTCAATTCGTGCGACGTGATGTCGGTGTGCGGCCTGAAACTCGACTCCTGATCCGCCACATAGTCATCGTCAAAGAATTCATCGCGATCCATTATCTATCCTGACGCTTCCCTAGCGGTTGCTATGGGCATGAAGAGCCGAAGCGGCTGATCTGGAAGGGGGATGAATCCGAAGCTCTCATAGTAGTTCTTGCGACGGGTGACAGCGTCTACATTTCCATCATCAAATACGTCCAACATGACCACGCAGGTTCCAATTTCCTCCGAGGCGCGTGCAATCCTGTCGAGTGCGTCAGCCACCAGTGCACTTCCCAAGCCATTGCCCTGATGCTTCTCATCGACGCCGATCATGGCTATGAACGCCGCAGGAAGCAGTCCATGCTTCATAGCTTTCTTTTTGTAGGAAGCAGGCATCTCCTTGACATCGACCGCATGCATGTTGATGCCGTAAAAACCTACAATCTGGTTCTCAGCGTCAATAACGACCCATATGCGAACGACATCTGCTTTGGCACCCTTTTTCGCCGTCAGCTTTAGGTAATTGTCGATTTGTGGGACGCCACAAGAAAAAGCCGCCCGATCATGTGTCTTTGGATCGAACGGCTGAATTTTGAATGGTACTTGTTTTTCCGTATCAGTCGGCATTCGCAATCAGCTTCTTGCGAATTGCAAACGCTTCTTGCAGTCGCTTGGTTGGCTTCGGAGGATTATCGAGCGCATTGAAGAATGCTTCTCTATCCGCCTTGCTTTCAAGGACCGTCACTTTGTGTGCTTCAATCGTCGATTGGGCAGCGCTGTAAGCAGCGCTCACGATAAAAGAACTGACATCGACGCCGTTCAGTGTTGCTGCACGGTTGATCGTATCTTTTACAGACGGCTGCGTGCGTGCCTCAAGGCGAGCACTCTTCGGCTCATCGACTGAAACTGTCGCATCTTCAAATGCTAACATGATTGCCTCCTTTCCGGCGTTAGGGCCAACCCGAACACTCAGGTTAAAGTGAACCTCCACCTATGTACGGGAGATAGGCGTACATGTCAAGTGTACGGGAATTAGCCGTACGACAAAACTTAAGCGTTTCGCAACATCTCGCGCACCGTGTTCCTTTCGATCAAACGCGAAAATTTCTTGTAGTCACTGTTCTCTTTCTGCCAGCGACCAGCAACGATTGACACGTGTACACCCGCCTGTTGGCTTACTTCCTCGACTTCCTCCGTCCGCGCAAACTTTTTCTTACAAATCTTGGCGAACTTCGATGGCACTAGACTGTTCTTGGCAAGTTTGTCAGCTTGCGCCTCGATTTCGTCATCGGTTTCGATATCCAGTTCATCGAAAAACACGTGGTCTGTCGACGAAAGAATTTGGTAATGCTCCACGAGATGGGCCAATTCGTGAAGCAGCGTAAACCAAAAATTATCGATCCTGTCGTGGCGCAAGGTCAATCCAATAACCGGTGTCTTACCGTTCAGGAGCATAATGGCGCCATCTAAAAACGTGCCTGGCAATAGCGGTAAAACCACAACGATGATACCGTTCTTTGACAGCTCCTCGACGGCTATACGCGGCCCCTGTGGATGTGTGCTGAGTTGCGCAATGCAACGCAAGAATTTCTTGTCAATTGCGGTCCTTGAAAACTCGCCAATTGGTGGTTTGCGCATCGCTTTTTGAAGAACCGCCGCTTGCCAAATGAGCAATGCATTAACGTCGGTTTTTCCACTCGCTCGCTGCGTGCGTGTTTTCCTATTCAGCCTTGGGACGTGGTTTTGTCCGAACGAAGCGTTGAGAAATTCACCCACACCATCCAAACTAATATCGAACCCAAGCTCCCTAAGCTTTGTCAAAACAGTTTGGCCAACTTCAACGGCTTCAGCAGATCCGACCTCTTCTTTCTTCATTAGGGACTCATATGGGATACCCAGTCCCGCATGAAGGGCGCGCACCATGTCCATAGAAAGCTTACGTTTCCCAGATAACACCTCAGAGACGCGGGCCCGAGAACCGATATAGGGCTCCAATTCGCGCGGTGTCATACCCTTCTGCTCCATTCGAAGCTTGATGGCTCCAAGTGCCGATGGTGTGTCGGTTGAGATCGTATCAAGCTCGTATTTCTCAATGAGCGTAGCGAGAATTTCTATTTCATCTGTTGTCTCCTCTGTTACAGGCGCTTGGATAAGCTCTTGAATCCTTCGCTTTGCAGCTTCGTGACTCTTTTTATCTTTGATTGGTTTTAGCATCATGCGGCCTCCCATTCCGTTTGATCACCAGAATCAGAGCCACGATGGCGGTTCTCATCACATCTTGTCAGCAGCACGACGCCGCCTTCGAGATGAACCATTGCTTCGATGAAAAGTGTGTTGTTTGCCAACCGGAACCTCGCTTCGGGTAATTCGCCTAACTCTGCTTGTGGGTAGTCGATCAAGAGAGTTTCCGCATCGGCCCATCGACGATGCCTAAGCTCGCACACGAAGGCAGTAAGCGCGTCTCGACATTGCTGGTCGGCGCAACTTGCCAAGAAACTCTCGATAATGTCCAGTCCCAAAACTTTCATTTGAGCCCTTTCAGGACCAGAATTTAAAAAAGCTCCCAAAATGGGAACAATTTGACTTGACTCTGAAGTGTGATGGAGTCAGTCATAAACATGCACCCAATATGGGAGCAAACATTGAAAGTCAATGAATTCAGACCCTTTTGGGAAAGATTCGGCGACATTTTAAGCCAGTCAAACCGAAAGGATGAACAAGATGGCTGACACCGAACTGATTTTTAAAGTTGATGGCGCTGCCATCAAAACCAATGACGCGGTCCTTTCTGGCCGCCAAATCCGCGAGTCAGCGGGACTGTCACCTGCCAGCGACTATATTCTGATTAAAGTTGGAGAAGGTAGTGGTCAGTCGATCGGCCTGGACGAGACAATTGACCTCCGAATCAATGAACAACCGTCCTTCATCTCCTTTTGTTCAGATCGTGTGTACCACTTCACCGTGAATGAGCGTGGCTTTGAGTGGGGAGCGGATAAGATAACGGTGTCGGATCTTCGGAAATATGCTGACATTTCCGATAGTGAGACTTTGTTTCTCGAGCGCATTGATGCGCCAGACAAGCAGCTTACCAATGATGGCAGCATCCAGTTGGCAAGCAAAGGCGTTGAACGAATTTCCTCACGGAAACCTTTCTGGAAGCTCAACGTGCAAGGCGTTTTGCTGACCCTCACTACCCCCATGGTCGTGGTGAAAGACGCCTTGGCTCAAGCGGGCTTCGATCCTGACAAGGGATGGATTGCAATCCTGAAGCGCAAAGGTGAAGCGAAGCTCCAGGTCGCGCTGACGGACACGATTGATCTGACGCACCCCGGAATAGAAAAACTGCGACTGACGCCGGCGCAGATCAACAATGGTGAGGCGCTCAGTGCGCCTCGCCGCGAGTTTGTACTTCTGGAAAAGGACGAAGCCTATCTCAATGAGCGTGGTCTGGTCTGGGAAACCTATGTGGAAGGCGGGCGTAGATGGCTACTGTTGCGGAACTTTATTTTGCCCGAGGGCTTCAATCACGCGGTGATTGATATCGCAATCGATATTCCGCCAACGTATCCGCGCTCGGAAATTGACATGTTTCACTGCTTTCCTCATCTGACACTCAAGTCTGGTGCAACAATCGGAGAAACCTCCGGGCGGACGGACATCTCAGGGCAAACGTATCAGCAATGGTCTCGCCATCTCAACGGCCAGACTCGCTGGAACCCTGCAACAGACAGCGTGATGACCCACGTAGCGGTAATCGAGGCATCGTTGTTGAAGGAGGTGGGAGAATGACAAAAACCCTCTCCCTAACCGAACGCCAGCACCAAGCTTTGCGAGACATGCTATTTCCGGGTGACGGCTTGGAATCAGCAGCGATTCTGATCTGCCGGTACGTGGGTCCGCAAAGCGAGCGGCTGATTGTTGCAGATATTATCAATGTTCCAGACAACTCATGCTTGGTGCGGAAGGTTGATTATATCAGTTGGCCAGGTGCCAGTGTCGAAGAAGCCATCGATAAAGCTGAAGATCACGGCGACGCGATCATCTTGATCCACAGCCACCCAGGCGGCTGGTTGAATTTTTCAGAAACTGATGATGAAAGTGACCGTGCCGCCATGCCGGGTTTGTTTGCAGCGATCGAAGGTAACGCGTTCCACCATGGATCGGCAATCATGACTCCGGATGGAGCGATGCGAGCACGCCTCTATGATC
>JAMLIH010000042.1 GCA_023954255.1 Phyllobacteriaceae bacterium
TCATGCCAAGGACGGTTCGAAGGCGGCGAACTATCTCGAGGACGTCCTGAAGGATGTCAACGAGGCGAGGGGTCTGCCCAACGCCCACTATGTGGACGAGGCGGTTTTCCGCGAGGAGGCCCAGCGGGTTCTCTATGAAAACTGGTCGGCGATCGGCTTTGCCAAGGACATTCCCGAACACGGCGATGCCATGCCCGTCGATTTTCTCGGCATGCCGCTGGTCGCCGTCCGCGACAAGGAAGGCAATGTCAACGTCTTCCAGAACACCTGCCGCCATCGCGGCATGATCCTGGTGCAAGAAAAGAGCCGGCTGCGCGGTACCTTCCGCTGCCCCTACCACTCCTGGTGCTACGGGCTCGATGGCCGTCTTGTGACGACGCCCCATGTGGGCGGACCGGGCCACAACACCCATGAAGACATCAAGCGCGACGAGCTGGGGCTGGCGCGGATCGCCTCGCATGTGTGGCGCGACATCATCTTCGTCAACGTGTCGGGAGATGCGCCGCCTTTCGAAGACTATGCGGCAGACGCCATCGAGCGCTGGAAGGAATACGACCAGCCGATGGTGCATGGCGGCGAGATTTCATCCTTCAAGCTCGACGTGAAGACCAACTGGAAGCTGGCGGTCGAGAACTATTGCGAGAGCTACCACCTCCCCTGGGTGCATCCGGGGCTCAATTCCTATTCGCGGCTGGAAGACCATTATCACATTGAGGAACCGGGAAGGTTTTCCGGCCAGGGGACGCTGGTCTACCGGCAACTGGAAGGCGAGAAGGGCGAGAAGTTTCCGGACTTTCCGAACCTGTCGGACAAATGGGACACAGGCGCCGAATATATCGCGCTCTATCCCAACGTTCTGCTCGGCGTGCATCGCGACCATGCCTTTGCGATCATTCTCGAGCCGAAATCGCTCGACCGGACGGTGGAGCATGTCGAACTCTACTACACCGAAGAGGGCGCCGAAGCGGCTGATTATGCGGCGCTGCGCCGCAAGAACGCCGAGCAGTGGAAGGTGGTGTTCGAGGAAGATGTCTTCGTCGTCGAGGGCATGCAGAAGGGCCGCCATGGCAGCTACTTCGATGGCGGGAAGTTCTCTCCCGCCATGGACGGGCCGACCCACCTGTTCCATCACTGGGTCGCCTCGCAGATGGCGCGGGGGACGAGGAGCTGACGCCGGGCTTGGACCCGCAGGCTGCAGGGGCGGCATGACGGGCCGCGCGCAACTGGATGCCGCGCTGCTGGCTGCCCATGAGGCGGGCGATCATTCCGGTCTGGTGCGGCTGTACCGGCAGGCGGGTGAAGAGCGCGAGGCGGCAGGCGACATCGATGCTGCCTGCTTCTATTACACCCACGCCTATGTCTTTGCACTTGAAAGCGGGGACGAGGCGGCCGGCGGCCTGCTCGACAGACTGGTCAAGCACGGCCGCGATGCCAGACCGGGATAGGCCTTGCACGTGACGGCGGGCGCGATCAGGAGCGACTGCGGTTGTCCTTCACCCGCACGGCCTTGCCCATCGAGCGCTCAATGCCGCCGGGATCGGCGACGACGATCTTGGTGGTGACGCCGACCACGTCCTTGATACGGGCATTGAGCGCACCAGCAGCTGCCTTACGGGCGTCGCCATGGGCATGGGTTTCCAGCGCCTCGGTATGGACGATCATCGCGTCCATTCGGCCATCGGTAATCAGTTCGATCTGGAAGTGGGGCGCCAGACCCTCGACCATCAGCAACTGTTCCTCGATCTGGGTGGGGAAAACGTTGACGCCGCGCAGGATGATCATGTCGTCGGAGCGGCCGGTGATCTTTTCCATCCGCCGCATGGAGCGGGCGGTGCCCGGCATCAGCCGGGTGAGGTCGCGGGTGCGGTAACGGATGATCGGAAAGGCTTCCTTGGTCAGAGAGGTGAAAACGAGTTCACCCATCTCGCCATCGGCGACCGGCTCGCCGGTCTCAGGGTTGATGACTTCGGGATAGAAATGGTCTTCCCAGATATGAAGGCCATCCTTGGTCTCGACGCACTCATTGGCAACGCCGGGCCCCATGACTTCCGACAGACCGTAAATGTCGACGGCATGCATGTCGAAGGTTTCCTCGATCTCCTGGCGCATGGCATTGGTCCAGGGTTCGGCGCCGAAAATGCCGACCTCGAGCGGGCTCTTGGCGGGATCGAGGCCCTGGGCGCGATATTCATCGAGGATCGCCAGCACATAGGACGGCGTGACCATGATGGTGGTGGCGCCGAAATCCTCGATCAGCGTGACCTGCCTTGCCGTCATGCCGCCGGAAACCGGCACGACGGTGCAGCCAAGTTTCTCGGCGCCGTAATGGGCACCGAGGCCGCCGGTGAACAGGCCGTAGCCGTAGGAGACATGGACGATATCGCCGGGCTTCGTGCCGGATGCGCGCATGGAGCGCGCCATCACGGTCGCCCAGGTATCGAGGTCGTTGTCGGTGTAGCCGACAACGGTGGGCTTGCCGGTGGTGCCGGAGGAGGCGTGGACGCGGCGTACCTGCTCGCGGGGTACGGCAAACATGCCGAAGGGATAATGATCGCGCAGGTCGGTCTTGAGCGTGAAGGGAAACTTCGACAGATCCTTCAGGCTTTTCAGATCGCCGGGGTGAACGCCCTTTTCATCGAAGCTCTTCCTGTAGAAGGGCACATTGTCATAGGCGTGGCGCAGCGACCACTGCATGCGCTGAAGCTGCAGCGCCTCGATCTCGTCTCGCGAGGCAATCTCGATCGGATCGAGGCTCTTGCGGTCCGGGGTCAGATCCTTCATTGCTCGCTTTCCTCCTCAAACAGCGTGCCTGAAATGGTCCGGCTCATCCCTCGGAACTCGGCGATCCTGACGCCATCCTGGTTGGTGACCTTGATGTCGTATATGCCGGAGCGGCCTGCCAGATGAACTTCCTGCGCAACCGCCGTCAGCCTGTCGCCGAGTTTGCCTGGGGCCAGAAAGCTGATCATGCAGTGCTGGGCGACCGTCGACTTGTTGTAGGAATTGCAGGCAAAGGCGAAGGCGCTGTCGGCGAGGGTGAAGATGAAGCCGCCATGACAGATCGCGTGGCCGTTGGTGTGGCGCTTCTCGACTGTCATGGAAAGCGTTGCCGTACCGGGCCCTACGGCGTCGATCTGCATGCCGAGGCCCTGCGAAGCGCTGTCATTGGCCCACATGGCCTCGGCGCTTTTTTCGGCGCGCTGCTGGTCGGAAAGCGTCATGGTCATTTGCCCTGGAATCTGGCTGGGCGTTTTTGGAGAAACGCGTTGACGCCCTCGCGGAAATCTTCCGAGCGGCCCAACTCTCCCTGGGTCTCCGCTTCGAGGTCCAACTGCTCGTCCAGCGTGTTGGTGGTTGCTGCCTGGATGGCCATCTTGGTCTTGCCGATGCCGAGCGTTGCGCCGGCGGCGAGTTGTTCTGCAAGCGTCCTCGCCTCGCTCATCAGTTCGTCATTGGCTACGCATCTGAAGATCAGGCCCCATTCCTCAGCCTGTTTTGCCGAAAGCGGCATGGCGGTCATGGCAAGCGCCTTGGCCCGGGTTTCGCCGATGAGATGGGTCAGCGACCAGGTGCCGCCGGCGTCGGGGATCAGGCCGATCTTCGCAAAGGCCTGGATGAATTTGGCACTTTCAGCGGCCAGTACGATGTCGCAGGCAAGCGCCAGATTGGCACCGGCACCGGCGGCGACGCCGTTGACGGCACAGATGACGGGTTTTTCCAGCGCGCGGATGGCGCGGATCAGCGGATTGTAATTGGTGGAAAGCGTGACCTTCAGATCGACGATTTCGCCTTTGCCCGGATCGCGCTCCGACAAATCCTGGCCTGCGCAGAAGCCTCTGCCCGCGCCGGTAAGAATGACGGCGCGGATATCATCGTCCGTCTTTGCCCGCTCGAAGGCAGCGCGAATCAGTTTGTGCATTTCGACGGTAAAGGCATTGAGCTGGTCCGGCCGATTGAGCGTGATTTCAAGCACGCCGTCGCGGACCTCCGTCAAAAGGGGTTCACTCATTTCTCCTCCCGCCTCACTTTGGGGCCTTGTTGGCCGCCGGACACTTTACAAAATTTCGCGCCCTGTCAATATTTGTAACAAATAAGAAAGGGAGTCTCCGTGGAAGTTATCGACATAAACAGTTTTGCGCTAGGCGGCTGGAGCGGGAGCGCGGGGGAAGCGGCGGATCTGCATTCCGCCATCAATGGTAGGATTGTCGCCCGGCTCGGCAAGGCCGATCTCGACTTTGCCGCCATGCGCAACTTCGCCCGCGAACGTGGCGGGCCGGCGCTTCGGGCCATGACCTTCCATGAGCGGGCGAAGATGCTCAAGGCGCTGGCTCTCTATCTCGGTGAGCGCAAGGACGCGCTTTACTCGATCTCGCGGCACACCGGCGCGACGCTGACCGATTCGAAAGTCGATATCGATGGCGGTATCGGCACGACGATGGTCTATGCCGCCAAGGGACGCCGGGAAATGCCGGATGGCCATGTCTATGTCGATGGCGCGGTCGAGCAGCTTTCACGGAACGGAACCTTTGTTGGCCAGCATATCTGTGTGCCGCTGCAGGGCGTTGCCGTTCACATCAATGCCTACAACTTTCCGGTCTGGGGCATGCTGGAAAAGCTGGCACCGACGCTGCTTGCCGGTGTTCCGGCAATCGTCAAGCCGGCAACGGCGACCTCCTACCTGACCCATGCCTGTTTTGCGATGATGATCGAAAGCGGCCTGCTGCCGGAAGGGGCCGTACAGCTTGTCTGCGGCTCGACCGGCAATCTGCTCGATCTGCTCGATTGCCAGGACGCGGTGGCCTTCACAGGCTCTGCCGCGACGGCACTGAAGCTCAGAAGCCATCCGGGCCTGCTGGAAAAATCGGTGCGGTTCACCGCCGAACAGGACAGCCTCAATGCCTCGCTGCTTGGGCCGGATGCGGCACCGGGAAGCGCGGATTTCGACTGCTTCATCAAGGAAGTGGTGCGCGAGATCACTACCAAGGCAGGCCAGAAATGCACCGCGATCCGGCGCATCATCGTGCAGGAAGCCAGCGTCGATGCGGTACTGGAGGCAATTACCGCCCGGCTCGAAAAGACGGTCGTCGGCGATCCGGATGTCGAGGGCGTGCGCATGGGGGCGCTGGTTTCCAACGCACAACGCGCCGATGTGCTGGAAAAGGCATCACGCATTGCCAGCGAGGCAAGGCAGGTCTTCGGTCAGGATGGCAAATTCTCGCCGGTGGGCGAGGGGGCGGAGAACGGCGCCTTCCTGCCGCCGATGCTCTATCACTGTGCCGACCCCGATGGCGCATCGGCGGTACATTCTGTGGAGGCCTTCGGCCCGGTTTCCACGGTGATGGGCTATCGCGATCTAGCTCATGGCTGCGCGATCATGAACCGGGGTGGCGGCAGCCTGGTCGCCTCGCTGTTCACCTCCGATCCTGAAACTGCCCGTGAAGTGGCACTTGAAAGTGCCGCCTGGCATGGCCGTCTCTACGTCAACAATTCGCAGTCCATGGCCGAATCGACCGGGCATGGCGCGCCGATGCCGCACATGGTGCATGGCGGGCCGGGCCGCGCCGGCGGCGGCGAGGAGTTGGGCGGGGTTCGTGGCGTGCTCCACTACATGCAGCGCACGGCCATTCAGGGTTCGCCCGACATTCTGACCGGCGTTACCGGACAGTGGCTGCCGGGCGCAAAACAGATCGAGGCGCCGTCGCATCCTTTCACCCGGAGGTTCGGCGAACTGCAGATCGGCGAAACCATTACGGCAGGTCCGCGCACCGTCACGCTGGAAGACATCGAACACTTTGCCGAGTTTACCGGCGACACGTTCTACGCTCACATGGACGAGGAAGCGGCAAAGGCCAATCCGTTCTTCCCCGGCCGGGTGGCGCATGGCTATCTGCTGCTGTCCTTTGCTGCCGGATTGTTCGTCCAGCCCGATCCGGGGCCGGTGCTTGCCAATACCGGGCTGACGGGGCTGAGCTTCCAGAAGCCTGTATCGCCGGGCGATGCGATCAGCGTGGCGCTGACCGTCAAGCGCAAGACGCGGCGCACAGCAGATTATGGTGAGGTGCGCTGGCATGTTGCGCTTTCCAATCAGGACGGCGACAAGGTGGCCGAATACGAACTGCACACGATGAATGCGTATTGAGGGGTGACGTGAACCTGCTGACCGAAACCAGTCTGGCAAAGGAGATCGCACGGCAGTTGGGTTCGCCGGTGCGGCTGAAAACCTGGTCGCTGATCGTCACCGTGTTCGGCGATGCCATCCTGCCGCGCGGCGGTTCAGTTGCCGCAAGCACGCTGGGCGAGATCATGGAAGCGATGGGGGTGGAGGCAGGTGCCATGCGCACGGCGATCTCGCGGCTGGCGAAGGATGGCTGGGTGGAGCGCCGCCGCGACGGGCGCACCAGCCACTACAGGCTGGCTGGCCAGCGCGGGCGGGAATTCCGCGATGCCGGCGAGAAGATCTATGCTGCCAGCGGGCAGCAGGGTGCAGGCGGCAGTTGGGCGCTGGTCTTTCAGGGCGGTGAAGGGGACAATGCCGAATGCTCCGGGACGATCCCGCTTTCGCGCAACTGGTTGCTTGCCGATCTCGACCGCTGCGAGGCAGGTTTTCCCGAGGCGATGGTCTATCAGGGCAGCTTTCTGCAAATGCCCGACTGGTTTCAGAAACTGCTGGCGCCGCAGGACGAGGCCGATGCGATGCATCACCTGAACGCCGTTTTTGCGCCGGTGATGAAAAAGCTGGAAAAGGGCTGGCAGCCGGAACCGCTGGAAGCGCTGGTGCTGCGCTGTCTGCTGATCCATGGCTGGCGCCGTATTGCGCTGCGGCTCAAGGGACTGCCGGGCGAACTGTTGCCCGGTGACTGGCCGGAAGCCGAATGCCGGGCACTGGTGGCGCAGCTTTACCGCAACCTGTTGGTGCCATCGGAAAGATGGCTCGATCAGGCAGAAGTTCGTGCCGGTGGCCGCCTTGCAGGCATGCCACCGGACGTGGCCGGTCGATTTAACTGAGGTAACTCAATCCAGCCAGGCAAAGGTGCAGGTGGCGTGGGCGCCGGGCTTTTCGCTGCCTTCGGCGAAGAAAAAGACTTCGGTTACCGCCAGACGGCGGCCGTTCGACAGCGGCTTGACCTCGATCCTCACGGTCCCCTCGGCAATGGGCCGCAGGAAGCGGATGGAGAAATCGGTCGTGGTGTTGGGTCGCATCGCGCCATTGATCATGGCAAGGGCGAGAACGGAAACCGTGTCGGCGGCAGCCGCCAATGCCTGTCCGCAAACGACACCGCCGCCGGGACCACCCTTGCGGACGAGGTCGCCTGTGGCAGGCAGCGAAAAAACCTGACGGCCTTCTGCTTCACCTTCGGCAACAAGCCCCAGTTTTTGCACCCACGGCGCGAAAACCTCGCCCAGCAGGGCTTGCGCGTCGGCCTTGGAGAAGCCGTTGTTTTCAGATTGAGCCATGGTTCCTCCCCTTCGACATGGTCGCGGCAGCGCTTCAGTTATGCACACAGACGGGTGGCAAGCTCAATATGTTACAAAAAAATCGTTGTCGAAAATTTTGTAACATGATAAATCCGGTCTGAACACGGAGGAGCATTCAATGTACTCTCAGGGCCTGATCGGTGCTGATGACAGCACCGATGAAACGCCGGAATTTCTTGCGGCATTTCAGAAGCGCATCGATGCGGAAGAGAAGATCGAGCCGAACGATGCCATGCCGGAAGGCTACCGGCGCACGCTGATCCGCATGATCGGCCAGCATGCCCATTCCGAAATCGTCGGCATGCTGCCGGAGGGCAACTGGATCACCCGTGCGCCGACGCTGAAGCGCAAGGCGGCGCTGCTGGCCAAGGTGCAGGATGAGGGCGGGCACGGCCTCTATCTTTATTCGGCGGCCGAGACACTCGGCGTTTCGCGGGCGCAGATGACCGAGGAACTGCTGGCGGGAAAAGCCAAGTATTCCTCGATCTTCAACTATCCGACACTGACCTGGGCCGATATCGGCGCCATCGGCTGGCTGGTCGACGGCGCCGCCATCATGAACCAGATTCCGCTTTGCCGCACATCCTTCGGTCCCTATGCGCGGGCGATGATCCGCGTCTGCAAGGAAGAGAGTTTCCACCAGCGCCAGGGTTACGAAATCATGATGGTGCTGGCGCGCGGCAGTGAGAAACAGAAGGCGATGGCGCAGGACGCGCTGAACCGCTGGTGGTGGCCGTCGCTGATGATGTTCGGCCCGCACGACAGCGCCAGCCAGCATGGCGACCAGTCGATGAAGTGGAAGATCAAGCGCTTCACGAATGACGAACTTCGGCAGAAATTCGTCGACGCGACGGTGCCGCAGGCAGAGTTCATCGGGCTGACGATGCCCGATCCCGATCTCAAGTGGAACGAGGAGCGCGGCCATTACGATTTCGGCCCGATCGACTGGGACGAGTTCTGGCGGGTCGTCAAGGGCAAGGGACAGATGAACCGTGAGCGCATCAAGGCGCGGCGCAAGGCCTGGGACGAGGGCGCGTGGGTGCGCGAGGCGGCACTTGCCCATGCCGCGAAACGCCGGGAACGGCAGGAAGCAAACCGGCAGGCAGCGGAGTAACATCATGAGCACGAACGAGATTCCCTTGTGGGAAGTATTCATCCGGCCGCGCAACGGCCTGTCGCACAAGCATTGCGGCTCGATCCATGCTGCCGACGAGGTGATGGCGCTGCAGGCTGCCCGCGATGTCTATACTCGGCGGGGCGAAGGCCAGTCGATCTGGGTGGTGCGGTCTGCCGACATCATCGCCTCCGATCCTCAGGACAAGGACGAATTGTTCGAGCCGACGGCGGACAAGGTCTACCGGCACCCGACCTTCTACGACATTCCCGACGAAGTCGGCCATATGTGAGCGGGCGGTACAATGACCGGGACCATGACCGACAAGGAAATGCTGTTCGAATACGTGCTGCGGCTTGCCGATGACCATCTGGTGCTGGCGCACCGGCTGTCGGAATGGTGCGGCCACGCGCCGATGCTGGAAGAGGATCTGGCGCTGCCAAACATCGCGCTCGATCTGCTGGGTCAGGCGCGCGCACTTTACACCTATGCCGGCGAGATCGAGGGCGCGGGCCGTGGCGAGGATCAGCTCGCCTATCTCAGGCCGGAGCATGAATACCGCAACCTGCTGCTGCTCGAACTCGACAATGGCGACTTCGCCCGCACCATGTTGCGGCTTTACCTGTTTGCCGCCCTCATGGAACTGTTCTGGGAGGCGATGCTGTCGTCGAAGGACGAGATGCTTGCGGCCATTGCTGCCAAGGCGATCAAGGAAACCCGCTATCACGTGCGCCATTCAGCGGAATGGGTGATCCGCCTCGGTGACGGCACGGCGGAAAGCGCCCGGCGCATGAACGAAGCGCTGGAGGATCTGCAACCCTACTGTTCGGAACTGTTCGAGACCGATTCCGTCACCGCCTTTGTGGCCAAGCAGGGGATCGGCGTCGATCCTGCCACGCTCGAAGCAGCCTGGCAGGCGGATATCGCAAAGATTTTTCGTGAGGCGAGGCTCAATGGCGATACGCTGGCGGACGGTTATCAGACCGGCGGGCGCAGCGGGCAGCATACCGAAGCCATGGGTTATCTGCTGGCCGACCTGCAATACATGCAGCGCGCCTATCCCGGCATGGAATGGTAGGGCAGTGGTAATATGACGGGAGCGGCGGTGGCAGACCAGTCCGGCAGTCTCGACCGGATCCGGTTGCAGCGGGCAGCCTTCGAGGCTGCGGCCAATGTGCCGGATCCCGAAATTCCGGTCGTCACGGTGAATGACCTCGGCATTCTGCGCAGCGTGGAACTCGATACCGCAGGCCGCGCAGTGGCGAAGCTGACGCCTACCTATTCGGGCTGTCCCGCCGTCGTGGCAATCGAACTGGCGGTGGAGGCAGCACTTCGCGAAGCCGGCTTCGAGCCGGTGATCGAGCGGGTGATTTCTCCCGCCTGGACGACGGACTGGATCACGCCGGAAGGCCGCGAGAAGCTGCGCGAATACGGTATCGCGCCGCCGGTTTCCGGTTCCAATTCGAAGCTGGCCCTGTTCGGGGAAACGTCTGTCTCCTGCCCGAAATGCGGCAGCAGCGACACCGAGCGGGTGTCCGAATTCGGCTCCACCCCCTGCAAGGCGCATTATCGCTGCTCGGCCTGCCGGGAACCTTTCGACTATTTCAAATGCATCTGAGGAAGCCATGGCATCGTCGTTTCATTCCCTGACCGTCAGTTCCGTGGTTCCCGAGGGCCAGACGGCCAAGGCAATCGGCTTTCGCTTGCCCGACGAATTGCGCGAAACCTTCCGTTTCGTGCCGGGACAATATCTGACGCTGAAAGCAGAGATCGACGGCGAGGAAGTGCGCCGTTCCTATTCGATCTGCTCGGCGCCCGATGACGCCGAACTGCGGGTCGGAATCAAAAAGGTCGACGGCGGCAGGTTCTCGACCTTTGCCCAGGCACTGGCGGCGGGCGACCGCATTGAGGTCATGCCGCCCGAGGGCCGCTTCACCGCCGAGCCCGGCAAGGTGAAAAACCCGCTGCTGATTGCTGCCGGGTCGGGCATCACGCCGGTGCTTTCCATCGCCCGTTCGCTGCTCGAGGGCGATCCCGGTGCGGAGATCACGCTCGTCTACGGCAACCGGACGACCGACGACATCATGTTCCGCGAGACGCTGGAAGAGTTGAAGGACCGGTTCATGGACCGTTTCAGCCTCGTCTTCGTTCTGTCGCGCGAAGACCAGGACGTGGACATCGCCAATGGCCGGATCGATGCGGACAAGCTGAAGCTGCTTGCCGGAAAGGGGCTCATCGATCCGGCCAGCCATGATGGTGTCTATCTGTGCGGGCCGCAGGAGATGACGGAGGCATGTTCGGCAGCGCTGCAGGAGATGGGTGTCAGCCAGGATCGCATCCGTTTCGAACTGTTCACGCCGGCCGATGGCGGCACGATACCGCCTGCCCGCAAACAGGAGCAGGAAGAAAAGGCCGCCGGCGATGTGGTGGTTGAGACCATTCTCGACGGTGCGCGGCGCTCCTTTCGCATGAACGGCAAGCAGGGCAAAGTGCTCGACGCGGCGCATGCGGCAGGAATCGAACTGCCGTTTTCCTGTGCCGGCGGCATGTGCTGCACCTGCCGCTGCCGCGTGGTGGAAGGCAAAGCGGAAATGGACGTCAACTACTCGCTGCAGCCGTGGGAGATCGAGGCGGGCTTCACGCTGGCCTGCCAGTCGCGCCCACTGAGTGAAAAACTGGTTCTCGATTTCGACGCCAGTTGACGCTTTGGCGCTCGCCTGCTTTCAGCCATCCGATCGTCATTGACCCGCCCGAAGGGGGCGGGCATAGAAGAATCCGAAATATTATCTGCATTTCAGTACAGGACGGGCGCGAAACCGCCCGAAATACATCATGAGCCAAGCTGCCCCCAGCCACAAATCCGCCCCCGCCCAAGCCAGTTTCTCATGGAACGACCCCTTCCTGCTGGATGACCAGCTTGAAGAGGAAGAGCGGCTGATCCGCGATTCGGCCAAGGCCTTTGCGGAAGCCGAACTCGCACCCCGCATCGAGGAAGCCTACATGAACGAGACGGTGGCGCCGGAACTCTTCCGCGCCATGGGGCAGGCGGGCCTGCTGGGGATCACCGTGCCGGAAGAATATGGCTGCGCGGGCGCCGGCTATGTTTCCTACGGGCTGGTGGCACGCGAGGTGGAGCGGGTCGATTCCGGCTACCGTTCGATGATGAGCGTGCAGTCCTCGCTGGTGATGTATCCGATCCATGCCTATGGCGACGAAACCCAGCGCAAGAAGTATCTGCCGGGGCTTGGGTCCGGAGAACTGATCGGCTGCTTCGGTCTGACGGAACCCGATGCGGGTTCCGATCCGGGCGGCATGAAGACCCGGGCGGAAAAGATTTCCGGCGGCTACCGCCTGCGCGGCTCGAAGATGTGGATCTCCAACGCGCCGATTGCCGATGTCTTCGTCGTCTGGGCAAAATCGGAAGCCCATGACGGGGCCATTCGCGGCTTTGTTCTCGAAAAGGGCATGAAGGGGCTTTCGGCGCCGAAGATCGGCGGCAAGCTCTCGCTGCGCGCTTCGGTTACCGGGGAAGTGGTGATGGACGGTGTCGAAGTCGGCGAGGATGCGCTGCTGCCCAACGTCTCGGGTCTCAAGGGTCCGTTCGGCTGCCTCAACCGGGCGCGTTACGGCATCTCCTGGGGCGTGATGGGGGCGGCAGAAGCCTGCTGGCATCAGGCGCTGCAATACGGGCTTGACCGCAAGCAGTTCGGCAAGCCGCTGGCGGCAACACAGCTTTTCCAGAAGAAGCTCGCCGACATGCAGACGGAGATCACACTCGGACTACAGGGTTCTCTACGGGTCGGGCGGCTGATGGATGAGGGCCGCATGGCGCCTGAGATGATCTCGCTGATGAAGCGCAACAATTGCGGCAAGGCGCTCGATATCGCGCGCATGGCCCGCGACATGCATGGCGGCAACGGCATACAGATCGAGTACAAGGTGATGCGGCATGCTGCGAACCTGGAGACCGTCAATACCTATGAAGGCACCCATGACGTGCACGCGCTAATTCTGGGTCGCGCACAGACCGGCATTCAGGCATTTTTCTAGGCAGGCTCATATGGCTTTTGCCAGGGAGGAGAAGCCATGCTGAAGACAACACCCCTGCACGGCAAGTTCGGGGTCATCGTTCATGATGTCGATCTTCGCGAGGTAACGCGCGAACACCTGTTCGGTGAAATCCGGCAGTTGTTCGAGGAGCACTCGGCGCTGCTCTTTCCAGCCCAGCAGATCAGCGACGCCGATCACACGCGATTGGCCGAACTCTTCGGCCCGCTGGAGAACCGCGAGGCGATGGCCTCGGGCCGCGATGTGCCGTTCGAGGTTTCGCCCGTTTCCAATGAAAAAGGCGAGGGCTCGGTGACTGCTGCCGAAAGCCTGCACACGCTCAACCTTCAGGCCAACATGCTTTGGCACACCGACAGCACCTTTTTGCCTGTGCCGGCACTGGTCAACCTGCTGACGGCGACGGTCCTTCCCTCGCGCGGAGGCGAAACCGAGCTTGCTTCCACCCGTGCCGGCTGGGCCGAGATGCCGCAGGCGATGCGCGACAAGTTGAAGGACGCGGTGATCTGGCACCGGCTGTCGCATTCCCGAAAGAAGATATCGCCGGAACTCGGTGCGATGCCGGTGATGAACCGCTGGCCGGACCGCCCCTGGAAGGCGATATGGCCCAATCCCGTGACCGGTGAAGAGGCGCTCTACATCGCATCGCATTCCTTTGCCATCGAGGGCATGGGGCTTGGGGAAGGCGAGGCGCTGATCGACGAGGCGATTGCCTTCTGCACCCGGCCTGAGGCTGTCTATTCTCACAAGTGGAATGTCGGCGACGTGCTGATCTGGGACGAGCGGGCCGTTCTGCATCGCGGACGGCCGTGGCCTTACGAGGAACCTCGAACGCTCAGAAGCATTTGCTGCTCCGCGACGGAGAACGACGGGCTTGCGGCAGTGCGCGTCGTATAGAATCCTGCCGGCAAGACAACAGGGAGGCTGCGCCATGTTCACGATTCACCCGACAGCGCGATTGCGCCCGTCACCGTTCTACGATGCGGTGGTGGCCGAAGGCATGACCGCCGCCTCGATCTACAACCGGATGATCATGCCAACCTCATTCGGCGATCCTGAAGCCGAATACTGGCGCATCATCAATGGCGTGTCACAATGGGATGTGGGCTGCGAACGGCAGGTTCAGATAAAGGGGCCTGATGCGGGCAGGCTGGCGCAAATCCTGTCGCCACGCGATCTTTCCAAATGCAAGGTCGGGCAGGGCAAATACGTGCCGCTCTGCAATCACCAGGGAACGATCATCAACGATCCGATCCTGCTCAAGCTGGCCGACGATCTCTACTGGTTCTCGATTGCCGACAGCGATATCTGGGTCTGGGCGCGGGCGATAGCCGCCGAGCGCGGTCTTGATGTCGAGGTCAGCGAACCGGATGTCTCTCCCATGGCGATCCAGGGACCAAAGGGCGAGGATGTCGTCGCTTCGGTTTTTGGCGACTGGGTACGGGAGGTCCGGTATTTCTGGTTCAGGGAAACCGAGATCGAGGGGATTCCCGTTGCCGTGCAGCGTTCTGGATGGTCGAAGCAGGGTGGCTTCGAAATTTATCTTCGCGACGGATCGAAGGGAACGAAACTCTGGAACATCTTCAAGGAAGCAGGCAAACCGTTTGGCATCGGCCCTGGCGCGCCGGCTACGGCAGAGCGTACCGAAAGCGGACTGGTATCCGTCGGTGGCGACACGGATGCTGAGACCAGCCCGTTCGATGTTCGGCTGGAAAAATACGTCGATCTGGATGTGGCCGACGATGTGGTCGGAATTGCAGCCCTGCGCGAGATCAAGCGCAACGGGCCGAGACGCCATCAACTCGGAATGATCCTGGAAGGAGATGTACCGGCACCACTCGGTTTTGCCTGGGAGGAGATTCGGGCAGGTGGCAGGAAGATCGGCGACATGACCAACTGCGTCTGGTCCCGCCGCATGAACGCAAACATCGGTTATGCGCTGGTCAGCGTAGAGGCAGCGCCCGGTGACAGTGTTGAAGTCATGCGCGATACGGGCGGTACAGCCGCAAAACTGGTGGAATTGCCGTTTCTTTGAGGGTTTTTATCAGGCGGGGCAGGCCTTTTGAGCGCATGCATGCGTCCATTTGGCATTTGCGCATGCGGTCAAATGGCTTAGATGAAGCCGTTGAGGGATTGACCAGCATAAGGCGATCAGGTTTGCTGGATGCGGGAGCAGTGTTGCTGAAGTCATGGCCAAGGTTGACCATAAGGAACGACTGGACATCCACAATTCCGATATTCCGGAATTGTGCCGGTCCTGCGAAGCCCGCCACAAGGGAATTTGCGGCGCGCTGTCGCCCGAGCAACTGACGGCACTGAGCAAGAAGACCTTCAAGAAGAATCACCGCGCGGAAACCGAGCTTGTCGCCAGCGACAAGGACATCAATACCTACTCCAACATCCTCAGGGGCGTGGTCAAGCTTACCAAGCTGATGGCGGACGGGCGCCAGCAGATCGTCGGCCTGCAATTTGCGCCGGACTTTCTCGGCCGACCCTTCAAGCGGCAGTCCGGTGTCATCGCGGAAGCCGCGACCGACGTCTTTGTGTGCTCCTTTCCGGCGCAGATTCTCGACGAAATGATCGCCGAATCTCCGGAACTCGAGCACAAGCTTCATGAACAGGCACTGGAAGAACTGGATGAAGCCCGCGACTGGATGCTGACCCTGGGACGCAAGACCGCCGGGGAGAAGGTGGCGAGTTTCCTGCTGATGATTGCCAATCACATCGATCCCGAGGCGCTCGACAACGACCAGACCATCCGGTTCGAACTGCCGCTGAAACGCTCGGATATTGCCGATTTCCTCGGACTGACCATCGAGACCGTCAGCCGGCAGATCACCAAGCTGCGGCAGATGGGCGTGATTGAAGTCGAGAACAACCGCACGGTGATCATTTCCGATCTTCACAGGCTGGAAGAAGCGGCGGAAACGCAGCGCTGATTTTCCTCTTCCCGCAACCGGCCCAGGCCGACGGAATCAGACTGCCTTGGAGTACTGAAACGCCGACTGGCGCATATGCGCATCGAACCAGGATGCGACGATGCGGGCAAAGGGCCGTGCGGACAGCGGGATGCGGAACGCCTCGCCATCGGTTTCGCAAAGGCCGTCTTCATCATTGCGGGCAATCGCCATGGCCTCTTCGACGAGGTGGTGACCCAGGCTGCCGAAGCGCTGCCGGATCGGTTCGAAACGGAACTCGAAATCGCACATCAGCCGCTCGATGGCATGGGCACGCAGGAGATCGTCCGGGGTAAAGCGGTATCCCTTTGCGGCGGCCAGCTTGCCGTTATCGACGCTGGTGCGGTACTGGCCTGTCGGCACGAGGTTCTGCACGTAACCGGCAGGCGACCGCCCGATGGCCGATGCGCCAAGCGGTATCATGGTTTCGCAACGGTCGGTCGTATAGCCCTGAAAGTTGCGACCCAGCGTTCCAGCCTGCGCAGCCAGCGCCAAGCCATCATCCGCTCTGGCGAAATGGTCGATGCCGATCTTGATGTATCCTGCCTCGACGAGAAGGGCCTCCGCGCGCTGGGCCTGCCGGAAGCGCTCCATGGGTCCCGGAAGGTCGCCTTCCCGGATCAGGGTCTGGTGTTTCTTCATCCAGGGAACATGGGCATAACCGAACAGCGCGACGCGCTCGGGCGAAAGGCTGATGACGCCTGCGATGGTGTTTTCCAGCCGCTCCATGGTCTGCAGGGGCAGGCCGTACAGGGCATCGATGTTGACCGATGCAATGCCGAGGGAACGGACGGCAAGCAACAGGTCCCGCGTCTGTTCGAAACTCTGCGGGCGGTTGATGGCCTCCTGCACGGCGGGATCGAAATCCTGGACCCCGATGGATGCCCGCGTCACGCCGAGCCGTTTCATTCCGGCCAGCAGGTCTTCGCGGTGGTCGTTGGGATCGATTTCGATGCTGATTTCGGTATCGCCATCGATCAGGAACGCCGATTCCAGCGCTTCGGCGATCCGGACGAAATCGTCCTGGCGCAGCAGGCTGGGCGAGCCGCCTCCGAGATGAAGATGGGCAAGAGCCGGTCTTGCCGAAAGCCGCTCGCGGTAGAGGCCGATCTCGTTGATCAGGCTGCCGACATAGGCGGACACGGGATCGTATCGCTGCGTCTGTTTGGTGTGACAGGCGCAGAACCAGCACAGCCGGTCGCAGAACGGGATGTGCATGTAGGCGGAAATCCGCCCTCCATTTGCCGCAGAGGCGATCATGTCCGGCAGGATGGCTTCACCCAGGCCCTGCTGGAAATGCGGCGCCGTCGGATACGATGTGTAGCGCGGAACCGGCTTGGCATATTTTTGGAGAATCTCGATGGGATCAGGCATTTGCGGCTGCTCCGCCCATGAGGTTCCTGCGGACGGCGGGCACAACATGTTCCCACTCGAAAGCGACATGGCGCCGCACGCCCTCGAAGAATCCCCGCAGCATGTAGGCAAGCGCCTCGATATTGGAGCGTTTGGGATCCTTGGCAAATTCCATCAGCGCATCCTGCACCTCGAAGGCAAAGCTCTCATCCTCCCAGTGCTCGGCATGCAGCCGCTGGATGGTCTTGCATGTTTCCTCGTCAGGCTTGCTGGTGTCGATCAGCAGCGGGAACAGCGACTTTTCCTCGAATTCGTGGGATTGTTTTACCGTCGGGTAGATAGAACTGGCGACCTCAATGCATTTCTGGCATTCAAGATTCTCGGGAAGCTGGTCGGCTATCTGTTCCAGTGCGTCGCACAAATCGAGGCAGGCGCGAAGATGTTTCCCCAGCTGAATCAGCAATGGCGGCTCTCCGTTCGGCGTGACAAGGGAAACGGGTTTTGCTCCTGGCTCCATTCTCAACTCCGCCATTGAAAATGAGACTTATGTAGCTATCCACAGGCCCCCAGCATTGATCCAGATCAAAGCAGTTTAGAGCTGATAAAGTGATTAAGGTGCGGGGCGCTGGGGTTTAAGTGCGCCAATACATTTTTGTTTGACCGTAAGAAGGGCTTGGACAAATGAAATACCTTCCTGAAGCGGTTGTGGTCCTGCTCGCAGCATTCGTTGCGTTCCTGGCCGCAGCCTTCTCGCAGGACAGCCTGTTCCAGCAGCACATCGGCATTGTCTCCGCCGTGCTGCTTCTGGGCTCACTCCTGCTGTTCCGCCGCGTTCGGTTCGCCAGTGCCGGCGCTGAAGTGGCCGAAGATACTTCCGGTTACATGGACGGAGTGATCCGCTATGGAGCCATTGCCACCGCCTTCTGGGGCGTTGTCGGCTTCCTGGTCGGCGTCATCGTTGCCGCCCAGCTGGCTTTTCCGGATCTCAACATCGAGCCTTGGTTGAACTTTGGCCGCACGCGGCCTTTGCACACATCGGCGGTTATCTTCGCTTTCGGCGGGAACGCGCTGATCGCAACATCGTTCTATGTGGTGCAGCGCACGTCGCGGGCACGCCTGTTCGGCGGCAATCTCGCCTGGTTCGTCTTCTGGGGCTACCAGCTCTTTATCATCATGGCGGCGACGGGCTACCTCCTGGGAATTACCCAGGGCCGCGAATATGCTGAGCCTGAGTGGTATGTCGACCTGTGGATCACCATCGTGTGGGTGGCCTATCTGCTCGTCTTCCTCGGCACGATCGTGAAGCGCCGGGAATCGCATATCTATGTGGCGAACTGGTTCTTCCTGTCGTTCATCGTCACCATCGCGATGCTGCATCTGGTCAACAACATGGCCATTCCGGTGTCGTTCCTGGGCGTCAAGAGCTACTCGGCCTTTGCCGGTGTGCAGGACGCGCTGACGCAGTGGTGGTACGGCCACAACGCAGTGGGCTTCTTCCTGACTGCCGGCTTCCTCGGCATGATGTACTACTTCGTGCCGAAGCAGGCGGAACGCCCGGTCTATTCCTACCGGCTGTCGATCGTCCACTTCTGGGGCCTGATCTTCCTCTACATCTGGGCCGGCCCGCACCATCTGCACTACACCGCGCTGCCCGACTGGGCGCAGACGCTGGGCATGGTCTTCTCGATCATGCTGTGGATGCCTTCCTGGGGCGGCATGATCAACGGTCTGATGACGCTTTCGGGCGCCTGGGACAAACTGCGGACCGATCCGGTTCTGCGCATGATGGTGATCGCCGTTGCCTTCTACGGCATGTCGACCTTCGAAGGTCCGATGATGTCGATCAAGGCAGTCAACTCGCTGTCTCACTACACTGACTGGACCATTGGTCACGTTCATTCCGGCGCACTCGGCTGGAACGGCATGATCTCCTTCGGTGCCCTGTACTATCTGGTACCGAAACTGTGGAACCGTCAGCGCCTGTACAGCCTGCGGCTGGTCAACTGGCACTTCTGGCTCGCAACCCTCGGCATCGTTGTCTACGCCGCCACCATGTGGGTTGCCGGTATCCAGCAGGGCCTGATGTGGCGCGAGTATGATGCCCAGGGCTATCTGGTCTACTCCTTCGCAGAGTCGATTGCAGCCATGTTCCCCTACTACGTCCTGCGTATGACGGGTGGCCTGCTGTTCCTGACCGGATCGCTGATCATGGCCTACAACCTCTACAGAACCATCCGCGGCGATTTGCGGGAAGAAGTGCCGATGGGCGCTGAAGCCCCCGCAATGCAGCTGGCTGAATAGGAGCGTGTGCAATGGGTATTCTCGACAAGCACAGAGCACTTGAAACCAATGCGAGCCTCCTGCTGGTTGCTTCCTTTGCGGTGGTTACCGTGGGCGGGATCGTGGAAATCGCACCACTCTTCTATCTCGAAAACACCATCGAGAAAGTGGAAGGTGTGCGGCCCTACTCGCCGCTGGAACTGGCCGGGCGCAACATCTACGTCCGCGAGGGCTGCTATGTCTGCCACTCGCAGATGATCCGCCCGTTCAGAGACGAAGTGGAGCGCTACGGCCATTACAGCCTGGCAGCCGAGTCGATGTACGATCACCCCTTCCAGTGGGGATCGAAGCGTACCGGCCCGGACCTTGCCAGGGTGGGTGGGCGCTACTCCAACGAATGGCATGTGGAGCATCTCATCGAGCCGCGCTCGGTGGTACCGGAATCGGTGATGCCGTCCTATTCCTTCCTGGCTGATACCGATCTCGATACGGGCGATGTTTCCGCCCATATGATCGCCAACCGGCGCGTCGGCGTGCCCTACAGCGACGAGATGCTGGAAAATGCCGCTGCGGATCTTGCCGCACAGGCAGATCCCGATGCGGACTGGTCCGGCCTCGAGGAACGGTATCCGAAGGCGGTTCTCGGCGATTTCGACGGCGATCCGTCGAGGTTGACGGAAATGGACGCCCTGGTTGCCTATCTGCAGATGCTTGGCACGCTGGTCGACTTCTCCACCTATCAGCCTGACGGCTCACCGAGATAGGGGGTGCGCAATGGATCTTGATTATCAATCGATGCGTGCCTTCGCCGACAGCTGGGGGCTCCTCTATATGTTTCTCATCTTTCTTGCGGTCGTGGTCTGGGCATTCCGGCCAGGCTCCAGGTCGATGAGCGAGGATGCCGCAAACATCCCTTTCAAGGAGAATGAATGATGGCCGACAATAAAGAACACGGTCCCGAGATTGATGACGTCTCCGGTGTCGAGACCACCGGCCATTCCTGGGATGGCATCAAGGAACTCAACAACCCGCTGCCGCGCTGGTGGCTGTGGACCTTCTACGCAACGATCGCCTGGGCGTTGGTCTATACGGTGCTCTATCCGGCCTGGCCGATGATCAGTTCTTCCACCGGCGGCATGCTTGGCTGGTCGAGCCGGGCCAGTCTGGCGCAGGATGTCGATGCGGCCAAGGCAGCCCAATCGGTATTCCTCGACAAGCTGGCAACCACCGATGTGGCGGACATCCAGTCTGATGCGGAACTCTCCCAGTTTGCCATTGCCGGCGGCAGTGCTGCCTTCAAGGTGAACTGTGTGCAGTGCCACGGTTCGGGCGCTACCGGTTCTCCGGGATATCCGAACCTGAACGATGACGACTGGATCTGGGGCGGCACGGTCGAGGAAATCCACGCGACCATCCAGCATGGCATCCGTTATGCCAGCGATGACGATACGCGGGTTTCCGACATGCCGGCCTACGGCGCGGACGAAATCCTCAGCAAGGAGGAAATCAGCGACGTTGCCTGGTATGTGCGCAAGATTTCCGGCCAGGAATTCGACGCGGCCTCCGCTGATCGCGGCCAAGTTACGTTCGAGGAAAACTGCGCTGCCTGTCACGGTGACGGCGGCGAGGGCCTTCGCGAACTCGGTGGCCCCCGGCTGGCGGACTCGATCTGGCTCTATGGCGGCGAACATGCCGACATCGTTGCCCAGGTCACCAAGCCCAAGCAGGGTGTCATGCCGGCCTGGGGTGCACGGCTTGGCGAAGCAACCGTCAAGCAGCTGGCCGTCTACATCCACTCGCTGGGTGGCGGCGAATAAGCGTCACAAACAATGCAGCAAAAAAGGCCGGGATTTTCCCCGGCCTTTTTTCATGGTTGACCTGGATCAAGGCCGATAAGATGGTCGGGCGGGTAAATAAGCGAACTTTGATACAAGAGTGGCAGGGCCAAGATGAGCACGACACTGCTGAAGCAGCCTGATATCGAACCCCACGACGTGGAGGCGGTGAACGCCGGCGCGAAGAAGAACCAACCGCTCTATGCCGCCCGCCAGAAGGTTTATCCCAAGCGGGCAAGCGGAATGTTCCGGCGCTGGAAGTGGATCATCATGATCATCACGCTCGGCGTCTACTATCTGACACCTTGGATTCGTTGGGACCGGGGCGAATTTGCGCCCGATCAGGCTGTTCTGATCGATTTTCCCGCCCGCCGCTTCTACTTCTTCTTCATCGAAATCTGGCCGCAGGAGTTCATCTTCATCGCCGGCCTTCTGGTGATGGCCGGCATCGGCCTGTTTCTCATCACCTCGGTAGTAGGTCGCGCCTGGTGCGGCTACACCTGTCCCCAGACCGTTTGGACCGACCTGTTTCTCGTTGTCGAACGCTTTTTCGAGGGCGATCGTAACGCCCGCATCCGGCTCGACAAGTCGCCCTGGACCTTTGACAAGATTCGCAAGCGGGTCATGAAGCACGCGACATGGATCATCATTGCCGTGCTGACCGGCGGCGCGTGGATTTTCTATTTTGCCGATGCGCCCACCCTGCTGAAGGATTTCCTCACCTTCAACGCGCCGTTCGTCGCCTATGGCACGGTCGGTGTCCTGACCGCCACCACCTATCTGTTCGGCGGCATCATGCGCGAGCAGGTCTGCATCTACATGTGCCCATGGCCGCGCATTCAGGCTGCCATGCTGGACGAGGATTCGCTGGTCGTCACCTATAATGACTGGCGCGGCGAGCCCCGTACCAAAGGCATGAAGAAGGCCCAGGCGGCTGGCGACACCGCCGGCGATTGCATCGACTGCAATGCCTGCGTCGCCGTCTGCCCGACCGGCATCGACATCCGCGACGGCCAGCAGCTCGAATGCATCACCTGTGCGCTTTGCATCGATGCCTGCGACGAGATCATGGAGAAGGTCGGCCGCCCGAAAGGCCTGATTTCCTACGCAACGCTGCGTGAATACAACCACAACATGGCAATTGCCCGTGGCGTTGATGGGGCCATCCATCCCGAACAGGTGCGCAAGGAAGGCAAGTTCGTCGACGCCGTCAAGCATTTCGACTGGCGCATCTTCTTCCGTATCCGCACCATGATCTATTTCATGGTCTGGGCGCTGATCGGCCTCGGCCTTCTCATTGCGCTGACCGCCCGCGATCGGCTTGAAGTCAACGTGCAGCACGACCGCAACCCGGTCTTCGTGCAGTTGTCCGACGGGTCGATCCGCAACGGTTATACGGTCAAGCTGCTCAACATGATCCCCGAGCCGCGCGTTATCTTCCTCAGCCTGGAAGGACTGCCCGGTGCGACGATGAGCATCAACGGGATCGATCAGCCGGACGGCGTGAGCTTCGCCATCCCGGTCGAGCCCGACAAGCTGCGTTCGCTCAAGGTGTTCGTATCGGTACCGAAGGAACACGCGACTGCCGGCAAGAGCCGCTTCAGGCTGATTGCCGAGGACAAGCAGTCCTTCGAGCGCGATGCCTATGACGCAATCTTCGAATCGCCGGCAAAATAGTGGTATAGGGAAAGTATGAAGATGTCCGAATTCCTGCGCATGGAGAAGTTCACCGGCTGGCACATGCTCGCCATCCTGGTACTGTTCTTCGGGGTGATCATCTCCGTCAACCTGACGCTTGCCTGGTACGCCAATTCAAGCTGGACCGGGCTGGTGGTCAAGAATTCCTATGTTGCAAGCCAGCATTTCAATGAAGATCAGGTGGAGCGCCGTCGGCAGATTGCGATGGGCTGGCAGTCGGAAATCGAATACGGCGAGGGAAGGCTTTCTGTCCACCTGAGCGATGCAGACGGCAAACCTGTTGTGCTGGATCGCCTTGAAGCGAAAGTTGGCCGCCCGGCATTCGAAGCAGATGATCGCGTGGTGGTATTGTTGCCTGCCGGCGGTGGCATCTACCGCGGCGAGACCGAGCTTGCCAGCGGTATCTGGCAGGCGGACCTCAAGGCTTCCGATACACCCGAAAAGACCTGGGAACACGCAATCCGGTTTGTGGTGTCCGGCGTGAAATGACGTGCTGCGGTGGAAATGTTGCACCTGAACAGGTAGCGGGAACATCCCGCGAGCTGACCCGCCTTGCCCGGGCAGAAGAGCTCTCCCGGCAAGGTGTCGCCCAGCCGGACGGCAGCGTCCACTTCACGCTGTCCAGCCCGTCGATCCATTGCGGTGGCTGTATTGCCATCATCGAGCGCAATCTCTCCAAGCTGCCGGGCGTCCGCAGTGTCCGGGTCAATCTGACGCTCAGGCGCATTTCCGTGCTTCTGGAGAATGCCGACATCTCCATTCTCGATGTGGTCGAGGCGCTGGAGGGGCTCGGCTATCAGGCCTATCCGCTGGATGATGTACCTGATGCGACCGACAAAAAGGCGGCTTCGGAGTTGCTGCGGGCGCTGGCGGTGGCCGGTTTCGCGGCTATGAACGTGATGCTGCTTTCGGTTTCCACATGGTCGGGTGCCGACGGGGCAACACGCGACCTGTTTCACCTGATTTCGGCGCTGATCGCCGTTCCCACTGTCGCCTATTCCGGCCGTATCTTCTTCCGTTCCGCATGGTCGGCGCTACGGGGCGGGCATCTCAACATGGATGTACCGATTTCACTGGCCGTTCTGCTGGCGGTCGGAATGAGCCTCTACGAGACGCTCAATCACGGCGAGGAAGCCTATTTCGATGCGGCGGTGTCGCTGCTTTTCTTCCTGCTGATCGGCCGCTATCTCGATCAGATGATGCGCGACCGGGCCCGCAATGCGGTGATCGGACTCAGCCGGCTGGCAGTCAAGGGCGCCAACATCATCGGCGCGGGCGGCAGGCTGGAATATCATGCCATCGATGAGATCGAGCCGGGCATGCGGCTGCGCATCCTTCCCGGCGAGCGGGTGCCGGTGGATGGCATCATCGTCGAGGGAACCAGCGATCTCGACCTTTCCCTCATCACCGGCGAGAACCAGCCGGTGGCGCTTGGCAAGGGCGCCGTCCTGCAGGCCGGCACCTACAATCTGACTGGCCCGCTCGAGATGGAAGCAACGCGGTCGGCCTCCCGGTCCTTCCTGGCGGAGGTTTCCGGCATGCTGGCTGCTGCCGAGCAGGGGCGTGGCCACTACATGCGCATTGCAGATCGCATGGCGCAGATTTACGCGCCGGCGGTTCATCTTCTGGCGCTTGCCGCTTTCGTGGTCTGGATGATCGCCCATGGCGACTGGCATCAGTCGCTTTATGTGGCGATTTCCGTACTGATCATCACCTGTCCCTGTGCGCTGGGTCTTGCCGTGCCGGTGGTGCATGTGGTTGCGGCTGCCCGGCTGTTCGAGGAGGGCATTCTGGTGCGTGACGGCAGCGCCCTGGAGCGGATGGCCGAGATCGACCATGCGGTGTTCGACAAGACCGGGACGCTGACCCATGCGGTGCCGAAGATCGTCAGCGCACCATTCCGCGATGTGCGCCAGGAGCAGATGGCCTATTCGCTGGCTTCCCTGTCCTCGCATCCGGCCTCCCGCGCCCTGGTCCGCCATTTGGGCGAGCGCGCCGTGCTGCCGCTCGAGGGCGTTCGCGAAGTTGCCGGTTGCGGCATCGAAGCGGTAGTCGGAGGAAAGCGGGTTCGCCTGGGCGCCGATGGCTGGGTGACGGAGATCGCCGGGGGCGAGGCTTCGGAACGCAAATCAACGGGCATTTCCTTCGCCGAAGAAGGCGCTACGCCGGTGCAATGCGAAATTCGCGAGCGGCTGCGGGACGATGCGGCTGAGGCCATCGGTGAACTGGCAGCCAGCGGAATTGGAGTGGAGGTGCTGTCGGGAGACAAGGCTGAGCCGGTCAGCGCCATAGCCGGTGAGCTTGGTGTCGAAACCTGGCTGGCGGAGCAGAAGCCGGCCGACAAGATCGCCAGGATCGACCAGCTCAAGGAGCAGGGTTCCCATCCGCTGATGATCGGCGACGGGCTCAACGATGCGCCCTGTCTTGCAGCCGGCCACGCGTCGATGGCGCCTGCCTCGGCTTCCGACATTGGCCGGGCTGCGGCGGACTTTGTCTTTACCCGAGACAGTCTCGATGCCGTTCCTTTCACCTTCCGCCTGTCGCGGTTCGCCGGAAATCTGGTGCGGCAGAATTTCGGTCTTGCCATTCTCTACAATTGCATCGCCGTGCCGCTTGCCTTTTTCGGCTTCGTCACACCGCTGTTTGCGGCCATCGCCATGTCGCTTTCCTCGATTGTGGTGGTAACCAACAGTCTGCGGCTGTCGCGCTTTGGCGGCCGGAAACGGCTCTCCAGAGAGGCCGGCAGAAGCAATCCGGCTCACCATTCCGCCAGAAAGCAGGCGGCATGAACGTTCTGTTGTTCCTGATCCCGGTGGCGCTGCTGATGGGGCTTGCCGGGCTGATTGCCTTTATCTGGAGTCTCAATACGGGACAGTATGAAGATCTGGACGGTGCGGCAGCGCGCATTCTGGAAGATGATGACGACAAGCCGATCGGCAAGGACTGAGGGCCGGTTTGTTCCGGTTTTCCGTTACATAACCAGCGCAGCTACCGAAAAACCGGCGATTGCGGCAAAAACCCCGGTCAGAAGCCCCAGCCAGTAGCCATCGATGATCATCGACTCGGGAGTCGACTTCTGTCCCAGTTGATGGGCAACCAGTTCCGACAGTGCAGCCCTGAGTTCGTTGCTGCTCAATTCGTCGATCGGGCGGTTCTTCCAGCGCACCATTTTGGCACTCCCATTGCAATCTGGGCAACGGGGTTCAAGTTTCGTGCCATTAACTCAGGCAGGCCGGATATGGGGCAAGGGGATGGTTAACCGCGCTGGGAGAGTTCGTCGACGGACTTCCTCACGGCGCCGTCGGCCTTTTCGATAAGGTCGCTGACAGCCTCGAAACTGCGCTGAACGGTGATCAGGTTGGCGAGTTCGCGCATGGGATCGGTGTTCGAAGCCTCAACATAGCCCTGGACGATGCTGGTATTGGTGCCGAGGGCAATCGGCTGGGGCTCCCGGCTCGCCGTAAAGGCGGAGTTGCCAAACCGGGCGCTGACCAGTTCCGGCGGCAGGTCGAATACGCCGATATTGCCGATGGTCTTGCCGGCGTCGATGATGCGGCCATCGCCGTGGATGATGATGTCCTTGCCGCGGGAGGGAACCAGGATCGGCGCACCGGAGGCGTCGAGCACGGGATAGCCCTCAAGGCTTTGCAGTTCGCCGAAAGGATTGACCATCATCCGCCCGTCCCTGGTGTAGACGGTGCCGGCCGGCGTCTGCAGGGCAAGATATCCCTCGCCGGTAATGGCGATATCCAGCGAGTTGCCGGTCTGGAGCTTGGCGCCCTCGGAGTGGGAAAACTGAACGTCGGCCACTTCGACGAAAAAGGTTTTGTCCGGCGTTGCGTTCGAGATGATGCTTTCGAAGTCGACCGACTCAGAGCGGAAGCCGACGGAGTTGGCATTGGCGATGTTGTTGGCGACGACGTCAAGTTGGCGCAACAGGGTGCGCTGGGCAGAAAGGGCGACGGCGATGGAAGTGTCCATGACGGTGCTTTCAGAATTTCTTGAAGTTTTGCAGCGAGGCCAGGAGATCGACTGAAAAGCTGGTAATGGTGCCGGTTCCCGAAATCAGCGGCGGCACAGCGACGGATTGCTCGTTGGCGAGGTCCCACATCGGCAAAAACCGCTCGATCAGTTCGTCGACCTTTGCCGGGTCGGAGAGGTCTTCGATATCCAGCCTCCGGGTGATCATGTCGGCCTGGGCCTCGATGGATTGGTAGCTCATTTCCGCGGGCAGTTGAAAGATTGTCTGGACGACCTGCAGCAAGGCGGGGTCGGCAAGGATGTCGTAGGCGCCATCAATGCCCTCGGCCTTGCGCTGGAAGTACATGGCGAGACGGGCGCCATCATTCTGGTTGCCCGCATCGATCTCCATGGTCTGCACGAGGTACTTGTCGATTACGCCGGAGCGTGTTCTCTCGAATGTCGTGGTGATGTCGCCGTAGCGGGCAAAGTTGAAATCGGTTGCCAGTTCGCGAAACCGGGTGTCGGTCATCCTGTTGGCCAGCGCATCGGTATCGTCGATGCCTTCCTCCAGCACCTTGCGAACCAGTGCCTTGGCATAGGAAAGCTCCTCCATGCCGTAGGCGCGCATGATGAAGTTCATGATGCGCGTATCGGAAACAAGCTCTTCCGCGCTGTCGATGTCGGCGATTTTCTCGTGGTAGTACTCCACCTCCCGGCTGACCTGGGGACGTCGGGAAATATCGGCCAGGGTGCGTTCTGCATCTGCCGCAAACAATCTGTAGACGGTCAAGGCCTGCATCGGGAGTTCCACTGACGTTGTCTTCGGCGGCAGTTAAACCCGCCATCCTTGCGCAAAGCTGGTGAAGTACTGCCATCCGGCAGATCAGGCACGTTCGGGGGGAGGGGAATACAGCTTCGCGCAAGCTGCGATGCCTATTCCAGAACAATGCCTGCATCGCCGGGCGTTCTGGGAAGCTACGGAGAACTGTCCGCATGACAATCATGATAGGTCTGGTGGTTGTTTTCGGATGCCTGCTCGGCGGCTTTGCCGCAATGGGCGGCCACCTCGACGTTCTGGTTCAGCCCTGGGAATATTTCATCATTGGCGGTGTGGCGATCGGTACCTTCATCGTTGCCAATCCGATGGCGACGATCAAGGACACGGGCAAGGCCATCATAGAGGCCTTCAAGAACAAGGTGCCCAAGGGAGACGCCTATCTCGACATCATCGGCCTGTTGTTCCTGATCATGCAGGAAATGCGTTCCAAGACGCGGGCGGAGATGGAGGCGCATATCGACGATCCTGAAAGTTCGGCCATCTTCTCCGGCTATCCCAGCATCCTGAAGGATGCGGAAATGCTGAATTTCATTGCCGACTATGTGCGCCTCATCATCCTCGGCAATGCCCGTCCGCACGAGATCGAGGCGCTGATGGAAGAGGAAATCCATACGATTTCACGCGACAAGCTGAAGCCCTATCAGGCAGTTCAGGCGGTTGCCGACGGTCTGCCGGCGATCGGCATCGTTGCGGCAGTTCTGGGTGTCATCAAGGCGATGGGATCGCTCGACAAGCCGCCGGAATACCTCGGCGCGATGATCGGCGCGGCGCTGGTCGGTACCTTTGCGGGCATTCTGATGTCCTACGGCCTTGCCGGCCCGATTGCCACATCGATCAAGGTTGTGCGCGAAAAGCAGAACCGTCGCTATGTGGTGGTCAAGCAGACGCTGATCGCCTTCATGAACGGAGCAACACCGCATCTGGCGGTTGAATACGGACGCAAGACCGTATCCTCCAAGGATCGCCCGACACTTGAAATGGTGGAAGAGCAAATGCTCAACGCACCGATCCCCATGGCTGCGGAGTAGGGCGGCGGGATGGCGGGTAACTGTATGATGCAGGGCGAACGCAACCATCCTTCACCACAAGGCGGCATCGGCCTCGGCGCCGACAGCCGGCTTGCGCCGGATGAGAGTTTCGTCGACTCCTCCCAGGCGGAAATGTTCCTGGAACTGCTGAAAACCCGGGATGGCGAGGAAGAGGTGAGTTCCGAGCTGGCCGGGGTCGAGGAAGCCGTCGAGGCCATTCG
>JAMLIH010000043.1 GCA_023954255.1 Phyllobacteriaceae bacterium
CCGGCTGCTGGGCGGCGCGGTGTTCTCGCTCGGCCTGATCCTGGTGATCGTCGGCGGGGCCGAGCTTTTTACCGGCGATGCCTTGATGGTCGTCTCCTATGCCAGCGGCAAGATAACGGCGGCAGCGCTGCTGCGCGCCTGGGGGCTGGTTTATCTGGGCAACATTGCCGGTTCCATCGGTACAGCGGCACTGGTGTTCCTGTCGGGGCAGCATGCCCTTGCAGGCGGCGGGGTGGGCAGGACGGCGCTGGCGGTCGCCAGCTACAAGGCCTCCCTCGGCACGGTCGAACTGTTCTTTCTGGCCGTGCTCTGCAACGTACTGGTCTGCCTTGCAGTGTGGATGTCATTTGGCGGACGCAATATCGCCGACAAGGTTCTCGTCATCGTTCCGCCGATCACGGCATTCGTTGCCGCCGGGTTCGAACACTCGATTGCCAATCTCTATTTCCTGTCCTATGGCTTGGCGCTGAAGGAATGGGCACAGCCCGAATTCTGGATCTCCATCGGTCAGGACGCCACGGCCTATGCCGCGCTGACCCTTTCCGGCGCAGTTCACAACGTTGTCGTCGCCACCGCCGGAAACCTTGTCGGCGGCAGCCTGATGGTCGGAGCGGTTTATTGGTTCGTTTATCTTCGCCGGCCAGGTTGAGCGGCATGCCGCTATGAACAGGGTTGCCATTGCCCCGCCGGCTTCCTCCTGGGTTGCCATTTTTCTGATGCTGGCTTCGGGCGCGCTCGTGGCTGCGACTTCGCTGCTGGCGAAGGTGCTCGGGCTTCCCGGCGAAACGGCTTTGGGTCTCAACCCCCTGCAGGTCAGCGCAGGCAGGTTCTTCTTCGCGCTTTGCGCACTCCTGCTGTTCGTACTGCTCCGGCCGTCCGCCCGGCCGGATTTTGCCGGCGCGCGCTGGCGCTGGCACATTCTGCGCTCGGTCTGCGGCTGGCTCGGCATTACATGCATGTTCGCCGCCGTCGCCAGAATGCCGCTCGCCGAGGCGACGGCAATCAGCTTTCTCAATCCGCTCGTCGCCATGTTGCTTGCGGTAGCGATGCTCGGCGAGCACCTGAACGCGAAAAAGATCACGGCGGCGGGGCTTGCCGTTTGCGGCGCGTTGCTCATTCTCAAGCCGGGTTTGCAGGCCTTTCAGCCGGCAGGGGTGCTTGCGCTCGGCGCGGCCCTGTTCATTGGCTTTGAGGTGATCTTTGTGAAGCGGCTCAGCGACAGCGAGCCTGCGTTGCGTGTGCTGTTGATCAACAATTCGATTGGCGCGGCCATCTCGGTTGCGGTTGCCGCTTTCGTGTGGGCCTGGCCAACGGGGTTTCAGTGGCTGATGCTGGTTGCGCTGGGAGTAGTGATGGTGGCGGCGCAGTCGCTGTTCATCCAGTCGATGAAACGCGGCGAGGCAAGCTTCGTCATCCCGGCACTTTATTCGGTGCTGGTCTTTGCGTCGTTCTACGATTTTCTCCTGTATGGTGCCGTTCCCTCCCGGAGTGCCGTAGCAGGAGCGCTGCTGATAGTCTCAGGCGCCATGGTGCTGGCCGTGCGGAGGCGAAAGCGATAGGGTTCGAGGCGGGCGCATGGCTGGTGAAGGAGCCGGCGGTGTTGTAGTGGCTGGCAACGGTTGAAGGAATGAGAGAGCATAGCTGCATGGGCGACAATCTTCAGACGATGTTCGAAACGATCCGCGATGCCTCGCGCCGGGAGCGGATACCCGATGCAGCCACGCGCAAGCGCAGGCTCTCAGCGCTGAAGCGCCTCGTGGTCGAAAACCGGGCAGAGATCGCGCAGGCCATCGATGCGGATTTCGGCGGGCGCGCCCGCGAGGAAACCGAACTGATGGAGATCGTGCCGCTGCTGAGCGGGGTCGGCCATGCACTGCGCTCCCTGCGGCGATGGATGCGCGGCGAGCGCCGCCATGTGGCGATTACCTTTCAGCCGGCGCGCGCATGGATACGTTATGAACCGCTTGGCGTGATCGGTATCATCTCACCCTGGAACTATCCGCTGTTCCTGTCCCTCGGTCCGCTCTGCGATGCGCTGGCGGCGGGCAACCGGGCCCTGCTGAAGCCTTCTGAACTGTCGCCGAAATTCTCCGAACTGCTGGCACGGCTCGTTTCGGAGTATTTTTCGCCGGACGAGGTTGCGGTGGCGACGGGCGGCGTGGAGGTCGCGCAGGCATTTGCTGCGCTGCCCTTCAACCATCTGGTTTTCACCGGCTCCACCGCGGTCGGGCGCAAGGTCATGGCGGCGGCGGCACAGAACCTCACACCCGTCACGCTGGAATTGGGCGGCAAGTCACCTGCCATCATCGCGACCGACTATCCCGTGGAGAAGGCAGCACGTTCGATCGTGCAGGGCAAGTTCACCAATGCCGGCCAGACCTGTATCGCACCCGACTATGTGCTCGTGCCAGCGGACAAGGCTGAAACCCTGGCCCGCGCCATTCTCTCGATTGCCGAGAAGGCCTATCCCGACCTTCAGTCCAACAGCCAGTACAGCAACGTCATCAGCCAGCGCCATCGTGATCGCCTGAACGGTGCCATTGAGGCAGCCCGAAAGGCCGGGGCGAGCGTTCTGCAACCGGCGGGAGCAGCAGGTGGCGGCAAAATTCCGCCGACGCTGGTGCTCGGCACGCCTGAAGACTCACTGCTTTTGAATGAGGAGATTTTCGGCCCGGTCCTGCCGATCGTCGGTTATCGCGATCTCGACGAGGCGCTGGGCTTCGTCAATGCCCGGTCCCGGCCGCTGGCACTCTACGCCTTTACCAGCGAGCGCCGCACGCAGGACCTGATCCTCGATGGCGCCATATCGGGCGGGGTGACGATCAACGGCACGCTGCTCCATATCGCACAGGACGACCTGCCCTTCGGCGGGGTGGGAGACAGTGGCATCGGTGCCTATCACGGAGTTGCCGGTTTTCGCCGTTTCAGCCATGCCCGTGCGGTCTACAAGCCGGGACTGTTCAACGCATTCGAAGTCTTGGGGCCGCCGTTCGGAAAGCTGGCTGCCCTCGCCATCCGCTTTCTCGGCCGGTGAGGATATCGGGCAGGGGTGCTAAACGACCCTTACCGGCGTGCCCTTGGGCGCGCGGTTGTAGAGATCGATGATGTCGTGGTTCAGGAACCGGATGCAGCCCGACGACATCGACTTGCCGATGGAATCCCATTCCGGCGTGCCGTGCAGGCGGTAGAGCGTGTCGCGGCCATTGGCGTAGAGATAGAGCGAGCGCGCGCCGAGCGGATTGTCGGGTCCGCCGGGCATGCCGCCTGAATACTTTACCAGATCCGGGCGGCGCTCGATCATTTCAGCCGGCGGGGTCCAGACCGGCCACTCCTTCTTCAGTGCAATGACGGCATCGCCCGACCATTCGAAGCCGGCCTTGCCGACGCCGACGCCGTAGCGCACCGCCTCGTCCTGGCTCAGGCCGAAATAGGCATGGTGGTTGCGGGTATCGACCAGAATGGTGCCGGGTGCGACACGAACATCATTGGGCACACGCTGGCGGCGGAAGCGCTGGTCCATCTCCTTGTAGGGGATGGCGGGCAGCTGGTAGGTGCCGTCGTTGAACGCGGCATACATTTCCGCCGAACTGGTAAGATTGGGATCGAGACCGATCGACGGCGCCAGCCTGTTGGTGCCGATCGAGCCGGTGGTCGTCATGTCGACGCCGGCGGGACCGGAAGGCATTCCGGCTGGCACCCCGGTCGGGCCCTTTGCAAAGTTCTGCTCGGTAAAGCCGGACAGGCTGCACCCTGCAAGCGATGTCGCGCTTGCCATTGCGCCTGCCAGAAAGGTCCGCCTGGTCAGCCTGGAAGTCATGCTATCCGCCTGTCGGTGCCATTGTCAGGAATGAGGCCACGCAAATGCGGTACCTTCACGGCGAGGCTACCCAAAGGTCATTAAAACTCTGTTAAGCATGAAACGTGCCGTGAAGAACGTTTCCGGCAGGATGCCACTCAGTGGGTGCGCTGGTTGAGCCAGCGCCGCCAGCTTTTCTCGTTGCCGTTGAAGACGTTGAGATCGATCTGGGTGTCGTGGCTGGCCGAAAGTCCGGTGCCCGAATACTGCCAGAAGGCAAAGTCGCGGCCGGGATACTTGCTCTTCGGGTGGGCCGCCACCGAGCGCAGCCAGAAGGAATAGTCCTTGAACTCGCCCTTCAGGTTGTCGGCATAGAAGTCCGGCGCGGTGTAGATCACCGGCTTCTGGCCGTAATGGCGTTCGACCTTGTCCATGAAGACCTTCATCTTCTTCAGCACCACCGCACGGGGCGGGCGATGCTTGCAGGTCCTGGAATGGGAGTTCCATTCGACATCGATGACGGGGGGCAGGGCGCCCTTGTCCTTTGGAACGTGGCGGATGAACCAGTCCGCCTGGGTTTCCGCCTTCGAGCACCAGTAGAAGAAGTGATAGGCACCGCGCGGAATGCCGGCCTTGTCAGCAGCATCCCAGTTGCGTCGGAACATGGCGTCGGTGTGGTCGTCGCCCTCGGTTGCCTTGATGTAGGCGAAGTTGGCGCCCTGCTTGCGCAGCGTCGCCCAGTCGATGTCGCCCTGCCAGCGGGATACATCGACGCCGTGCACATTGTAGTGTTCCGGTTTGATGCGGCCGAAGCTGACCGGCTTGGCATCGCGGAAGCGGGGCGGATAGACCTTGACGCGGCCATGGCTGCCCAGGCTGGCCTTTGCAGGCGACGGGCTGGGGCGAACCATCGCCGTTTGCACCGGCTCGCTGACCTGCTCCTCGATGGCGGCGTTGGCAGCGGGCAACTGCGGGTCTTCGCTGAGCGCGATTTCGGATGCGAGCGAAACGGACTGGCTCGGTACCGGGGCGGCCGCATCGATCGAGCCCGTTGTCTGGGAAGACGTGCCGGCAACATCGAGCGCGTCGGCAACGCCCGATGAAGTGCACGCGGAAAGCAGGGAGGCGGCCATGGCAATGGCCGGAAGAACGCAGGAACGCATGTTTTGCCTACTCGAAACTGTTACACCGGCGATAGCCGGAGGCGGCATCCGGCAAGCGTTAACGCGAACTTACCGGAAAAGACTGAATCCGAAGTAAATGAAGTGTGGCGGCAAAGGGGCATTTGCGGCCGGGCAAGGCCTTCTGCTCCGGTGATGCATGACGTCGTGTCAGATTTCCTACTTATCCGTACGGTTAACAAACGTGGTTAACGCAATGTTTACGACGGTCGGCGATGGTTCTCCCACGATACTATTAGGGGGCCCTCATGCGGATCGTGGTAATTCTGCTCGCTGTTTTGCTTGTTTCCTGTGCAACACCGAAAACCGAACCCAACTCGTTTTATTCCGGTGTCTATGTTCCCGGAAGTGTGGTCATCGAAAGCAGCGGCGCCTACCGCTCGACTGCCTCGGTCTTCGCCAAGAAGGATGCCGCGGTTGCCCGCAAGGCCGCCTATGCCCGGCTGCTACTGGAGGCAAAGGAAGCCGGCTATGCCTACTTCTCCGTTGCCGATGAGGACCGGGAAACGGTCATCGGCATGCGCTACACGATTGCCGGAAACCTGTTCACAACAGCAGCCTCCGACGCGGCAGTCTATCCGATCGATGCGATCAAGCGGCTGCTGAAAGACCTGCCCATTCGCACGCTCAGGGAAATTGCCGCCGAGCGGCGCAGAAAGGAAGCGGCGGAAGCTGCCCGCAAGCGCGCGGCGGCGCAGGCTGTTGCCAGAAAGCAGGCCAACAGCACCGGGCCGGTGCATCGCACTTCCGCCGGCGGCCAGGTGCCGGCAGCGGCATCTTCAGCGCCAGCAACTCCCCAACCCGATGCAACGCCTGCAGCGCCTGCCGAAGAAGGAGGCCCGGTCATCATCATGGCGCCGCAGGACATCACCGGCTCGATCCGCAAGGCTGCAAATGACAACCGTGTTCCCGCCGCAGGAGCAGGCGCCGGCGCAAGCGCCGTGCAGCCGGGATCGGTTTACGATCCTTCCGGCCGTCCGCAGAGCGTGACCGGCATTCCTGCCGGTGTCTATCTGCAGCGCAACTGACGGCTTGCCGCTGCCGCTGTCAGGAACCTTGCCGGCCGATTGGTGATTCCGTTTCCGAATCATGCCACATGGGCGGCATGGAGTTTTCGCCAGAACAGGACCGCGCCCTTACAGCCGTGCAACAATGGCTGAAGGCCGGCGACAGACCGGTTTTCCGGCTTTTCGGCTATGCGGGAACGGGCAAGACCACGCTGGCGCGCCACTTTGCAGAGGGTGTGGAGGGCGAGGTCTTGTTCGCTGCCTTTACCGGCAAGGCAGCGCAGGTGCTGCGTTCGAAGGGAGCGCGCAAGGCATCGACCATCCATTCGCTGATCTACCGGCCGCGCGGCGAGGAGGAGGTCGAGGACGAGGAGACCGGCTCCAAGAGCATTGCGCCAACGTTTTCGCTCAACCGGCGCTCGCCACTGGCCGAGGCGAAGCTGATCGTCATCGACGAATGCTCGATGGTCGACGAGCCGCTCGGGCGCGATCTTCTGTCCTTCGGCACGCCGGTGCTGGTGCTGGGCGATCCGGGCCAGTTGCCGCCGGTTTCGGGCGGCGGCTTCTTTACCGAGCACGAGCCGGACTTCCTGCTTGAGGAAATCCACCGCCAGGCGCGCGACAACCCGATCATCGACCTTGCCCAGCAGGTGCGCGAAGGCCGGGCGATCATGTATGGTGACTACGGCGCAACCGCCAAGGTGATTTCAAAGACAGAAGTGACGACCGATCAGGTGCTTGCCGCAGACCAGGTGCTGGTCGGGACCAACCGGACGCGCCGGCGCTACAATGAAAGGCTGCGCGAGCTGAAGGGCTTCGACGGCCCGTTTCCACAGGCCGGAGACAAGCTCGTCTGCCTGCGCAACGATACGGCCAAGGGGCTGCTCAACGGATCGCTATGGACGGTCACCAGTGCAGCGCGGACGGTGAAATCGTTCATGAACCTGCTGATCCGGGCAGAGGACGAGGGCATCGAGCGCTATTCCGCCAAGGTCAAGGTGCTGAAATCGGTGTTCGAGACACCGGAAGCCGACATCCCCTGGCAGGAGCGGCGGCGCTACGACGATTTCGACTTCGGCTATGCACTTACCGTGCACAAGGCGCAGGGCTCGCAATGGGATGAGGTAATCCTGTTCGACGAGAGCAGGGCCTTCCGCGACCATGCGCAGCGCTGGCTTTATACCGGGATTACCCGGGCCTCGGAGCGGCTGACCATCGTCCGGTGATGGTCATCATGTGCCGGGCTCGCTCCGGGGTTCGGCTCCGCGAATTTACTGCCGGTTAACCATAATTTGCCAATAATCCGGTGACCCATGTGGGGAAGGGCCGGTATGGAAAGCAAGTTCAACAAATATCGAGGATGGCACGGCTGGATTTTGCGCTTCGCGTATGTGTTTGCGCTGATTGCCATTCTTGCGGTCTCCTACCGCTTCTACCAGCAGCAGAACACGCAGAACCACAACATCAACGCCATCCGCGTGATGTCGGACAAGTTTGCTGCCCTCGATGCGGAACTGCTGGCGTTTTCCGACAAGGCGCAACGCGTGGCCGAGACCTTCGCCAATGCGGAGGAAAGCCCGTTTCTTGCCGCCATGATGGCCGGCATGTCGCTGAAGGAGCGCAAGGCGTTTCTCGCCAACCAGCCCGTCGACAGCGATATCGTGTCGCCGCGCACGGGCCTGCTATTTTATCAGGAAAAGGCGGAACAAGCCTTTGATTCATTTCTTGATTCCTGGCGCATCGCAGGTGGCGAGCTGAGCGGTTTTCTGGTCAAGGGCGCACGGTTTGCAACCATCGACGACCCGTTCAAGCACCATGTGGCGCTGCTCGATTCCAGTCTGATCGAAAGGACCAGGTCGAAACAGGACATCTACTGGGTGTCGCGCCAGATCACGGAAAACTACAACAGCTTCGTGCAGCCGACCAACGCGCATTTCCAGAACCGCATCCGCCTGTTGCTCGATCAGGGCGCCCATTCCCAGGGAAGACTGCTGGAAAAATACCTGTTGTTCGGTCTTGGGCTGGTGGGTGCGCTGCTGGTTCTGGTTTTCATCCCGGTCGATATTTTCCTGCATCGGCTGCTGCGCAGGCTCGAGCGCGAGCATGCAAGGGCCGAGGAGGCGCTGAAAAAGGCCGAATCAGCCGACAATGCGAAATCCGAATTCCTCGCCAATATGAGCCATGAAATCCGCACGCCGATGAACGGGGTGATGGGCATGGCCGAACTGCTGGCAAAAACCGAGCTCAACGCGCGGCAGAAGACGTTCACCGACATCATCGTGAAATCCGGAGCTTCGCTGCTGACCATCATCAACGACATTCTGGACTTTTCGAAGATCGATGCCGGCCAGATGGAACTGGACGAAGCGCCGTTCCGGCTGGGTGAGGCGATCGAGGATGTGGCGGCGCTGGTTTCCTCGCGGGTGGCGGAAAAGGACATCGAACTGATCGTGCGCGTCTCGCCCGACATGCCTGCCTGGCTTGTCGGCGATGTCGGCAGGGTGCGCCAGGTGGTGACCAATGTGATCGGCAATGCGATCAAGTTCACCGAGGAAGGGCATGTCTATGTCAACGCCTATGTGACCGGGACCAGCAAGGCGGACAAGAACGGCAGGCAGCGGGCAACGGTGCGCATCGAGGTCGAGGATACCGGCATCGGCATTCCCGAAACGCAGCTCGACAAGGTGTTCGAGAAGTTCTCGCAGGTCGATGCTTCCTCAAGCCGCGATCATGAGGGGACCGGACTTGGCCTGTCCATCGCCTCCTCCCTTGTAGGACTGATGGGCGGCAGGATGGGCGTTCAGTCGAAAGAGGCGCAGGGTTCCACGTTCTGGATCGAGGTTCCCTTCGCGGTGGAAGCCGTGGAATATTCCCCCAAACCGGTTCCGGGTGATGTCAGCGGCTCACGCGTCCTGATCATCGACGACAACGAGGTCAACCGCGCCATTCTCTCCGAGCAGCTGTCGTCCTGGAAGTTCGACCATGCCGCGGCGGCAAGCGGCACGGAAGCGATCGAATTGCTGCGGGCGGCGAGGGCCAACGGGCTTTCGGTCGACTGCATCATTCTCGACTATCACATGCCCGGCATGAACGGTGGCGATGTGATGGAAGTGATCCGGAGCGACCGCCAGCTTTCCGGCATTCCGGTGATCATGCTGACCAGCGTCGACCAGACCGAGGACGGCAAGACCTTCTCCTCGCTCGGCGTGCAGCGACATCTCACCAAGCCGACGCGTTCGGCGCTGCTGCTTGAAACCCTTGTCGAGGTCATCGGGGAAACGGCGCTGCGCGAGCGCAATGCCGACGAAGCGACGAAGGGCATCATGATGGCCCGCCATATTGCTCTTGGAACGGCCTCGGGCATTGATGTCGATGCCCAATCGCGTTCGCACGACACGGCTGAAGATGAAGCCTGGGAGCAGACGGAACCGGGCCGGGCAGACGCCGAGACGCATGCAGATGATGGCCGGGAAGTTGCTGACATTGAAGCGCCGGCTGATATGGAAGTATCTGCCGGGGACGCGGTGGCGGCAGCGGTCGTGGCCGAAGACCTGCCCGCCGCTGAAACTGCCGCCGACAGGGATGACGGCGATTACGATATCCTGGTATGCGAGGACAATGAGGTGAACCAGATCGTCTTCAGCCAGATCCTGCTGTCGACGCGCTACCGGTTCCACATCGCCAACAATGGCGAGGAAGGGCTGGCGGCCTACCGCGAGCGGGCGGAAAATCCACCGAAGCTGATCCTGATGGATGTGTCGATGCCGAAGATGAACGGGCTTGAGGCGACGGCCGAAATCCGCCGCATCGAAACGGAAACGGGTGGCAGAACGCCGATCATCGGTGTTACCGCCCATGCCATCAAGGGCGATCAGGAAACCTGCCTCAATGCCGGCATGGACGATTATCTTTCCAAGCCGGTTTCACCGGAAAAGCTCATCGCCAAGATCGAACAGTGGATTGCCGGCAGGCAGGCAAGCCAGGTAGCCTGATGTGACAGACAGGCTGCTCAGCTTGCGAGCGGCAGTTTGTCATGCCGGGGCCGGGTAGCGACCACGGCCTCGAAGACATCGGCTGAAAGCGGCGGGTGGAAGTGATAGCCCTGGAAGCCGTCGCAGCCGCGCTCTCTCAAATAGGCATGCTGCAGCGCGTTGCCGACATGCTCGGCAACCGTGTGCAGCTTGAGCGCATGAGCGATGCCGAGAATGCCGGCAATCATGCTGCGTGAGCGGTCGTCGTTTTCAATCGAGGAGACCAGCAGGCCGTCGATCTTGATCTCGTCGACCGGCAGATGGTTGAGGCTCGCAAGCGATGCGGCGCCGGTGCCGAAGTCGTCGAGCGAAAAGCGAACGCCGGTTTTCTTGATCTGGCGCATGCGGTTGCCGACGGTCTTCATGTTGCGGGTCAGCAGGCTTTCGGGAAGTTCCAGCGTCAGCCTGTCGGGGTCGATGCCCGAGGCTTCCACCAGCTCCTTCAGGCGCTCGGGGAAACCGGTCAGCGAGAACTGCTGCACCGAGAGGTTTACCGACAGGCTGAGGTGGCTGAGCCGCTTGTCTTTCTGCCAGGATGCCAGGCGCGCGATGGCCTGGTTGAGCACCCATTCGTTGATCTCGGTAAGCAACCCGCTCTTTTCGGCGACCGGCATGAAGTCGGAAGGCGCGATGATGCCGTGTTCGGGATGCTCCCAGCGGATGAAGGCCTCGGCGCCGGAAATCCGGCCGCTGCCGTCGATCTGCGGTTGAAAGACCAGATGGAATTCGCCGCGTCCGGCAGCGCCCTTGAGTTCCCGGAGATAGTTTGCGATGGCACCGCTGTTTTCGCGCTTTTCGTCGAAGATGACGAAGGTGTTGCGGCCGCCTTTCTTGGCCTGATACATGGCGCTGTCGGCACGAGAGAGAATTTCCTCCAGCGTGGCCTGTTCCGGCCCGATCAGGGCGATGCCGATGGAGGGCGAGGAGAAATATTCCCGCCCGGACAGGTCGAAGCTCTCGCCGAAACTGCCGAGGAGTTTGCCGGCGAAAGCGGCGGCCTTTTCCCGCGAAAGCTCCGGATCGGTTCCCAGATTGTCGATAACGATCACGAATTCATCGCCGCCGAAGCGGGCAACCGTGTCGCAGGCACGCGTCTGGGAACGCAGGCGCTGGGCGATCTGGCGCAGCAGTTCGTCGCCGGCGTCATGGCCCAGCGTATCGTTGAGCTGCTTGAAGTTGTCGAGATCGATGAACAGCAGGGCGGCATATTCGCCGCGCCGGTTGCAGCCGGAAATGGCCGCCTTCACACGGTCCTCCAGCACGCTGCGCTTGGGCAGCGATGTCAGCGTGTCGAAGTTGGCCATGTGCTCGAAGCGCTGTTCGATTTCCTTCTGGCGGGTGATTTCCAGCGCGTGGCCGTGCCAGACGATGGTGCGGTCATCCTCGGCTTCCGGCGTTGCGGTGACGTGGATCCAGATTTTCTTTCCATCGCTGCCGGTATAGCGGATCTGCTGGTCGAGCGAGGTCAGTTCGCGCGCCGACTTGGCAAATGCCTGGTTGTAGCGCTTGAGATCAGCAGGCTCGATGCGGCTGGTGATGCATTTGAGGATTTTGTCGGGCGCCACTTCCCTGAGGCCGAAGAGGTCGGCAAACGTGTCGCTCATGTAGCGGATCGCGATCTTGCGGCTGTCCTGCTGGATTATCTGAAACAGGCCGCCGGGCAGGTTGGCGGCGAGCTTTTCAAGCCTGTCGCGGGTTTCCTTCAACCGCATTTCATCGGTGATGTCGCGTACCGTGCCCTCATAGTAGAGCGGTGCGCCGGTATGATGGTCGGTGACGAGACGGGCGTTCTCGCTGACCCAGATGCGTTCGCGCGTCTTGTGGCGGTAGACTTCGGAAACAAAGCTGGTGATGCGGCCGCGCTCGAACAGCTGTTGCTGGAATTCCTCGCGGCGGCCCGGTTCGACATACCACTCGGCGCCGATGTTCTTGACGGCATCGAGCTGTTCCTGCTCGGTGCGGTAGCCGTTTAGGCGAACCAGCGCCGGATTGGCCAGGATCTGCTTTCCGTCGAGAGTGGAGCGGTAGAAACCCTCCTGAAGGTGATTGATCGCCTCGCGCTGGTTTTCGAGCGCTGTCCGGGTGGCCTGGAGCTTGCGCCAAAGAACAGCCGCCAAGGCGGTGCCGCATGTGCCGGCAAACGCCATGTATGGCAAAAGACTGACGATCTGTTCGTTGAGGTCTGGCAACCCAATTCCCCGCACTAAACTTGTCCCCTGGACGGGAAGTCTGAAGCAAATTGAGAAAGATATGACGAATGAACACGGTAAAATTTTTCATAAACGGCTGTTCCCGTTTGGTCCGTGTTGACGCGGGCCGTATCCCGCGACATGACTGGGGCTGTTGAAAACTCCGGGTCGATAGCGTCATGCCTGCCAAGCTTTCCGTAAACCTCAATGCCATTGCCATGTTGCGCAACCGGCGCGATCTGCCCTGGCCGAGCGTTACCGGCCTTGGTGCGATCGCACTTGAAGCAGGCGCCCAGGGGCTGACGGTGCATCCGCGCCCCGATCAGCGCCACATCCGGTTTTCCGATGTGCCGGAAATCCGCGCCCTGCTCGATGACCGTTTCCCGCAGGCGGAGTTCAACATCGAGGGTTATCCGACCCAGGATTTTCTGGCGCTGGTCGATGCGGCGCAGCCGGAGCAGGTGACGCTGGTGCCCGACGATCCGATGCAGCCGACTTCCGATCACGGCTGGGATTTCATCACCAACCGGGAGATGCTGGCAGCCATCGTCAAACGGCTGAAGAAGGGCGGCATGCGGGTGTCACTGTTCTGCGATCCGGATGCTTCCGAAGAACAGATCGCAGCAGCCAGGGCGACGGGCGCCGACCGGGTGGAGTTCTATACCGGGCCCTACGGGGGCTGTTACGATGATTCGGAAAAAGCCGCCAAAGCCCTGAAGGATTTGGAAAAAACCGCGCAACTCGTCCATGCCGCCGGACTTGGAATCAATGCTGGCCACGATCTGACGGTTGCCAACCTGCCGGCGCTGGCAAGGGCCATCCCGCAACTGACCGAGGTCTCTATCGGCCACGGGCTGACCGCCGATGCGCTGGAATTCGGCATGGCGGAAACCGTGCGGCGCTTCCTCACCGCGCTTGAAGGCAAGACGGTCTGACCGGCTTCTCCGTGACCTGGCAGAGCCTGTCAGCAGTGCTTCCATGGCCGTATCGAACGGGCTTACTGACGGCTTTTCCGCTTGCGATGTCCTGCTATAGTGGCTGCGGGAACCGCGGGGCCGACAGCCGCAAGGCGGTCTGATGGCGAAGGCCGTTCAGGGAGGAACCAAACCATGATGAGCCGCGAGAAGAACGACCGTATCACACGCATCGGTCCGGGAACGGAGGCAGGTGCGGTGCTGCGCCGGTACTGGCAGCCGGCGGCCCTGACGGACGAGCTTTCAGGGCCGAGGCCGGTCGTGCCGGTAACCCTGCTGGGTGAACGGCTGGTGCTGTTTCGGGACGAAGAGGGGGAACTGGGCCTGATCGGCCGGCACTGTCTACACCGCGGGGCTGACCTTTGCTACGGGCGGCTGGAAGACAACGGACTTCGCTGTCCCTTCCATGGCTGGCATTTCGCCCGCACCGGCCAGTGCGTCGAGCAGCCGGGCGAGCCTGAAGGCAGCCGGATGCACGAAAACATCAGGACGGTTTCCTATCCGGTGGTCGAGAAGAACGGCATCATCTTCGCCTATATGGGGCCACTGGAAGAGGGGGATACGCCGCCGGAGTTTCCCGATTACGACTGTTTCCGTGCGCCGGACAGCCATGTCTTCGCCTTCAAGGGCTTGTGGGAATGCAACTGGCTGCAGGCGATGGAAGTCGGCATCGACCCGGCGCATGCATCCTTCCTGCACCGTTTCCTGCAGGACGAGGACCCGGAGGAGGGCTATGGCAGGCAGTTCCGCGACAAGGCGGCCAATACCAACATTCCGATGACCAAGCTGCTGCGTGATTATCCGCGGCCGGAAATCCGTGTGGAGGAAGCAGAGCACGGCATGCGGATCATCTCGCTGCGCCATCTCGATGACGGGCGCACCCATGTCAGGGTGACCAACCAGATCTTTCCCGAGGCGATCTGCATTCCGATGTCGCGGGAGATGACGATCACCCAGTGGCATGTGCCGATCCATGACGGCAACTGCTACTGGTATTCGATGTTCACCTCCTTCGGCGAGCCGGTGAACAAGGAGGTGATGCGCGAGCAGCGGCTGAGGGAACACACCCTGCCGGACTATGCCCCGGTCAAGAACAAGCGCAACAATTACGGCTACAACCCGGACGAACAGGAAAGCCTGACCTATACGGGCATGGGGCTCGACATCAACGTGCACGACCAGTGGGCGGTGGAAAGCCCCGGACCGATCCAGGATCGCACGCAGGAACATCTCGGCAAGACCGATGTCGCCATCATCCGCTACCGCCGCATGCTGAATTCGGCAATGGATGCGCTGGCGGCGGGCGACGATGGTGCGCTGCCTGCGACGGACAATGCAGCGGCCATCCAGGGGCCGGTGTCGATCGACGCGATTGCGCCGGCCGGTGCCGGCTGGGAGGATGTGTGGCGCGACAGCGACCGCGAGCGGCGCACAGCCTGCTCGTGGGATGCCGGGATTGGCGATGATGAAACCGCGATGAGCGGCGCTGCCGAATGAGCCTTGAGAAGAAGCTGAAAACCGGCAGGCTTGCCAGGTGCGGGCCAAAGGGTGGTGGGCTGATGAACGGTGCCGCAATCGCCAATGCGCTCAGGGCCGCCGGCCGCATCGAAGCCGAGGGGATCGAGACCATCCGCATGGTCTTTGCCGATCCGCACGGCATTCTGCGCGGCAAGACGGTGGTGGCCGAAGCACTGCCCTCGGTACTTGCTGCCGGGCTCGGGGTTCCCTCGACGCTGCTGCTGAAAGACCTGGCGCACCGCACGGTGTTTCCCGTCTGGTCGGGGGATGCGGGGCTTTCCTCAAATCCGCTGGGCGGGGCGGGGGACGTGCTGCTGGTACCGCAGCCCGAAACGCTGACCCGGGTACCGTGGTCGCCCCATTCGGCCTGGATGCTGTCCCGCCCGGTCTACACGAACCTCGAGACGATCCCGTTCGAGCCGCAGGGCGTGCTGGAGAATGCCGTGTCGCAGCTTGCCGAAGCCGGCATGGCATTTACCTGCGGGCTCGAAGTTGAGTTTCATGTCTTCCGGGTGACGGACGCCGCGCGCGACCATGCCTCGGCGACCATGCCGCCCAAGCCGCCTGCGACCGAGCTGATTGCCGAGGGCTACAAGTATCTGACCGAGAGCGTCTATGACGCTGCCGAGCCGGTGCTCGACGAGATACGCCGGGCGGCACAGGCGATGGGCTTGCCGGTTGCCTCCGTCGAGGTGGAAATGGGGCCGGGCCAGTTCGAGGTCACCTTCGCGCCCGGTCCGCCAGACGTGCAGGCGCGCCATTTCGTGCTGTTCCGCACCATGGTCAAGGAATTGTGCGCCCGCAACGGGCTGCATGCGACCTTCATGACACGGCCTGCGGTCGAGAACTGCGCCTCGAGCGGCTGGCACATTCACCAGTCGGTGAGTGATCTCAAGAGTGGGGCAAACCTGTTCGAGCCGAAGAAGGGCGAGGACCTTACAAAGACCGCGAGCGGCTGGATTGCCGGCCTGCTGGCGCATGCCGGTGAAAGCTGCCTGCTGACGACGCCGACGGTCAACGGCTACAAGCGATACCAGCCCTTCATGCTGGCGCCCGACCGCATCCAGTGGGCGCGCGACAACCGCGGCGCCATGCTCCGGGTGCTTGCCGGGCATGGCAATGCTGCAAGCCGGATCGAGAACCGCGTCGCCGAGCCGGCCGCCAATCCCTATTACTGCCTTGCGTCGCAGATTTTGAGCGGCCTTCACGGCATCCGCGCCGGACTTGAGGCGCCGGCGCCCGTCGAGCGGCCCTATGACAACGATGCCCGCAGGCTGCCGACAAGCTTGGGCGAGGCAATCGGCCTGTTCGAGGCGGGCAGCCTTTACCGCGAGACACTGGGCGGGGAGTTCGTCTCCTATCTTTCCACCCTCAAGCGGGCGGAATGGAGCCGTTATCTTTCGACGGTTTCGGAGTGGGAGCAGGCGGAATATTTCACCAATTTCTGATGGTTTCTGACGAGGTGCGGCAATGGCAGATGCAGTGAGTTTCAGCGGATTCGGCAAGGAGTCGCTGCCCTTTCTCAAGGCGCTGGGATTTTACCAGGACCGGGACTGGTTCCATGAAAACAGGCCGATCTATCTGCGCGAGGTGCGCGAGCCGATGGGCGATCTTATCGAGAGCCTTTCTGCACGGTTTGAAAAGGCGAAGATTCCGCTCAGGGGTGACCGCAAGAACTCGCTCTACCGGGTCAACCGGGATGTGCGGTTTTCCAAGAACAAGGACCCTTATGTGACCCATGCCAGCGCCATGCTGACGCGCTCGGGCACGAAAAAGGACAATGGCTTCGTCTACATGCACTATTCCAACGAGCGCTCCTTCATCGCCTGCGGTTTCTACGGGCTCGAAGGCGATGCGATGCGGGCCTTCCGCGAACTGATCCTGCGTGAGGAGAAGAAATTCGCCGCCATCGTCAAGGGACTGGAGAAACACGGCTACCGGCTGGAGGACGAAAGTGCGCTGAAGCGCAATCCGCGCGGCTTCGAGGAGGTTTCCGGCGAGCCGCTTTCGACCTGGATCAGGCTGAAAAACCACACCTTCATGGAAGTGCTGACGCCGGAAATCTTCCAGTCTGGCGAGGTTGCCGAGCGGATGTTCGCCATGGGCAAGCGCGCCATGGCGCTGCTCGACTTCGGCTGGCGAGCGATCGACAGCGTGCGGGACGACTGACGCCATCAACCAACCAATCAACCTGCACTGGATGCTACATGCTGAAAATCCTCGGAAGACCAACCTCGATCAACGTGCGCAAGGTGTTATGGGTGCTGGACGAGGCCGGCATTGCCTATGACCATGAACCGCAATGGGCGACGCCAGGAGCGAGCACGAAGACGCCGGAGTATCTGGCGCTCAATCCCAACGCACTGGTGCCGGTCATCATCGAGGATGATTTCGTGTTGTGGGAATCGAACACCATCTGCCGGTATCTGGCGGCAAGAGCAGGCCGCGAGGACCTGCTGCCATCGGGTCTGCGCGAGCGGGCCGAGGTCGAGAAGTGGATGGACTGGGCCTCGACCGATATCAACAATGCCTATCGCGACGCCTTCATGGCACTGATCCGCAAGGACCCCACCTATGACGATGCCGGGCGGGTGGCGGCAAGCGCTAAACGCTGGAACGCGGCGATGGGCATTCTCGACAGCCTTCTTGAGAAGCGTGAGCATGTGGCGGGTGAAACGTTCACGCTGGCCGACATCGTCATGGCGCTTTCCACCCATCGCTGGCGCTCGACACCGATCGAACATGCGGCCTTGCCCGCCGTGGACAGATGGATGGCGCGGCTGGCGCAGCGTCCGGAATGCGCCGCCTACTGTGCGCCGGAATACCCGTAACCGCCGAAGCCGGATGGCTACAGCGATTTGGCCGCCAGTGCCGCTCCGGCGCCGAGCGCCCTGAGCTTGCCGACGGCGACGCTGCGGGGCAGGGGTGCCAGGCCGCAATTGGTGCAGGCGATGATACGGTCGGGATCGACGAATTCGCTTGCCGCCCTGATGCGGCTTGCCACTTCCTCGGCTGTTTCGATCTCGTTGGTGGCAACATCGATGACGCCGACCATCACTTGCTTGTCGGGCAAGAGCCGCATCAGTTCGCCGGGCACGCGGGAGTTGGCGAATTCAAGCGAAACCTGATCGATGGAAGACTTGTTCAGCGCCGGGAAGAAGGCTTCGTACTGGCGCCACTGGTCGCCAAGGCTCTTTTTCCATTCGATGTTGGCCTCGATGCCGTAGCCATAGCAGATGTGGACGGCGGTCTTGCATTTGAGGCCGCGCTTGGCCCGCTCCAGCGCCTCGATGCCCCAGCCGGCGGCTTCCTCGGTGAAAGCGTTGAAGGCCGGTTCGTCGAACTGGACGATGTCGGCGCCGGCTGCCTCCAGTTCGAGGGCCTCCTGGTTGAGAATATCGGCAAAGGCCATCGCCATTTCGACCCGGCTGCCGTAATGGCCGTCGGCGATGGTATCGCAGATCGTCATCGGCCCGGGCATGGTGCATTTGACCTTGCGATCCGTATGGCTGCGGACGTACCCGGCCTCTGCCTTGTGGATCGAATACTTGCGGGCAACCGGCGCGGTGACGGTCGGAACATCGACCACATAACGGTCGGCACGGATGCCCATTTTGGTTTTCACATTCCAGTCGATGCCGTCGATGTGCTCAAGAATGCCGTGGACGAAATGGATGCGGAACTGCTCGCCGTCGCAGACGGTCGACAGGCCTGAATCCTCCTGCTCCTTGATCCAGATCAGCGCCGCGTCGCGCTTGGCCTGGGCAAGTTCCTCGCCCTCCTGGCGCCAGGCAGCCCAAAGTTTCTCCGGTTCGGCGAGCCATGCCGGTTTCGGCAGGCTGCCCGCAATTGCAGTATCCATGGTGTCCTCCCCTGAATTTATACCCTTTACGGGCCCTCCATGCCGGGAGGATAGGGGGCTTTGGCGAAAATGCAAAGCGGGGATAACACACCTATCCTTCGCTCATCCTGAGACTCCTGAGCTTGTCGAAGGACCAATCACGAGGGAAGCCCCGAAGGTGAAACGCAAAATAACATCCGACCCTTCGACAGGCTCAATTCCCTTCCTAGTCATCGTCGGGCTTGACCCGACGATCCAGTGAATAACTTTGCTCTGGGTCCTCGGGACAAGCCCGAGGATGACTAGGTTGGTGATGTTTGTGCCGGAAAAGATATCCCCACGCCTTTTTCCTCCGCCTATCCTTCGCTCACTGCCATCCAGCGCAAACGCCGGTCTGATATCGCCGTCGGTTCCGGAGGGTGGCAGCAGCGGAGCGCTTTTTGCCGGTGGTGCGAGGCGCGCTGCGTCGATCAGGGAAAGTAACAAGTACCCCGATCGGAGTGTCCAGTTCCGGTTTTCATGAGGGCCGGTTCGGATCGCGCAGCGGTTTCAACAGCCCATGGGCTAGCTCGATGCTGGGGCGGAACGGTGTGCTGAAGAGTCCCTCCAGACAACAAATCTCCGCGCAGGGCGGCCTTAGGGCTGCACACATGCCCCACGGAACAAGGCGAGGCCGCCCTGCGGTTTGCGCGTTCTTCCAGTTCAATCGCACGTAGACCGGAGCGGAGCTGCGGAATGCGCAAGATTTGAACCACCAGATGTCGCCACAGCACCGGTCGCGAACGCGACGCGGAACGGGCAGCTGGCCGAGCTTTTCCCGCTTGACGGTGTACCGTACGGTACGGTACATGCGATCCTTGAACAGGCACACGGCCATAATCGAGAAACCGCCAGGCGGCAGGACGGCTTGCCGGGTGGGTCGGATTTCACACCGCGCCAGCATGAAGTGCTTGCCGCCGTGCTCGACCTGATGGTGGAGGAGGGCGACGGATTTTCGCTGGCAAGGTCTGCCGCCGGGCAAGCTGTTCAGGGAAACCCTGTACAACTGGTTCGGTGATCGCGACGGGCTGCTGACGGCGACGGTGCAGTGGCAGGCCTCGAAGAAAAAATGCCAGGACTCGATGCCGCCGGCGTGACGGCGCAGACGCTCCGCGCGGCACTGACGGCGTTTGCCGTTTCCTGGCTCGAAGTCATCACCAGCGACGTTTCGGCAGCCCTCAACCGGCTGGCGGTTTCGCATGCTGGAATGGGGGCCGGATCGGGGACCGTATCGGCGAAGGGCCGGCTTGGCGAGATCGTGCTGGAGAACGGGCCGCTGGCCATGCGGCGGCGGCTGAAGCCGATGTTTGCCGCTGGTGAAGAGGCTGGGCTTCTTGCTTTCGATCATTGCGAAATGGCAATCCGCACTTTTTCGGCCTTGTGGTGGCCGACTGGCAGATCGACAAACTGCTTGGGAGGCGACGCGCCCCTCTGCGACGGGTGTCCGGCAGACGGCCGAGCCGGGCCGTCGAGGAATTCCTGCTTTCACGGAGCAGGCGAACTTGAAACAGACAAACACGGTTGGGAGTAACAACATGCGTGTTTATTACGATCGCGACGCCGATCTCAATCTTATCAAGGGCAAGAAGGTGCTTGTCGTCGGCTACGGCTCGCAGGGAAGGGCGCATGCGCTCAACCTGAAGATTCCGGCGTCAAGGATGTGCGCGTGGCGCTGCTTGAAGGCTCTTCCACGGCGAAGAAGGTGGAAGCCGACGGGCTTGCCGTGATGAGCGTTGCCGAGGGTGCCGCCTGGGCCGACCTGATGATGATGGCGACGCCGGACGAATTGCAGGCCGGTATCTACAAGTCGGAGATCGCGCCGAACATTCGCGACGGTGCGGCGATTGCCTTCGCCCACGGCCTCAACGTGCATTTCGGCCTGATCGAGCCGAAATCCTCCGTCGACGTGCTGATGGTGGCGCCTAAGGGGCCGGGCCATACGGTTCGCGGCGAATACCAGAAGGGTGGCGGTGTGCCGTGCCTCGTCGCCGTGCATCAGGATGCTTCCGGCAATGCGCTCGATCTCGGCCTTTCCTATGCCTGCGGCGTCGGCGGCGGACGTTCGGGCATCATCGAGACGACCTTCCAGGAAGAGTGCGAGACCGACCTGTTCGGCGAACAGGTGGTGCTGTGCGGCGGGCTGGTCGAACTGATCCGCGCCGGTTTCGAAACCCTGGTCGAAGCAGGCTACGCGCCGGAAATGGCCTATTTCGAGTGTCTGCACGAGGTCAAGCTGATCGTCGACCTGATCTATGAAGGCGGCATCGCCAACATGAACTACTCGATCTCGAATACCGCCGAGTGGGGCGAATACATGTCCGGCCCGCGCATCATCACCGAGGAAACCAAGGCGGAGATGAAGCGGGTTCTCAAGGACATCCAGTCGGGCAAGTTCACCTCCGAGTGGATGCAGGAGTGGCATTCGGGTGCTGCCCGGTTCAAGGCGACGCGCCGCCTCAATGACGGTCACCAGATCGAGGAAGTCGGCGAGAAGCTGCGCGGCATGATGCCGTGGATCAAATCGAACGCGCTGGTGGACAAAGCGAAAAACTGATCCGCAGCTTTTATGAGTCTGCCTGTCCTCGGGCTTTGCCCTGCGGGCAGGCGGGTGGATCAAATCCAACGCGCTGGTGGACAAAGCGAAAAACTGATCCGCGAGAGCGATCAACGAGTTGCGAAGAGGGGCCGCGGCGGACACCGCGGCCCTTTCTGCATGCAGAATCAAAATAGGTCAGTATTATTGACATAAATTGCAAAAAGTGTAGGAGTGGCGCACTTTGCCTTAGACCGTTTCACCATCAGGTGTAAACGGCTAGCTTCAGCAAGCTATTGAGTTCATTTGTGCATTTCGATTTTTCCGATTCCGTCAAAATCGAAATTGCTCTGCAGGAGGGGTGTCATGGCTGACGGTGAACTGTCCGCATCCGCACGCGACCACATCGACTGGGAGCGTGTTTTCGCATCCCGCATGGGGCGGATGAAGGCGTCTGAAATCCGCGAATTGCTGAAACTGCTGGAGAAGCCGGACATCATTTCGTTTGCCGGCGGCATCCCGGATCCGGCGCTGTTTCCGGCAGACGATTTCGCCAAGGCCTATGCCGCCATTCTGACCGACGGGCGGCAGGAAGCAGCACTGCAGTATTCGGTCAGCGAGGGTTATCCGCTGCTCAGGCGCTGGATCGTGAAGGAAATGGCGGGGCTTGGCGTTGCCTGTGACGTGGACAACGTGCTCATCGTTTCCGGCTCGCAACAGGCGCTCGACTATCTCGGCAAGCTGATGCTGTCGGCGGGCGACACGGCGCTGGTAACCTGGCCGACCTATATGGGCGCGCTTGGCGCCTTCAATGCCTATGAGCCCAATTACGACCGGCTGGTCGCCCATGGCAACCGCTCGGCCGAAGACTACCGCAGAACAGCGCAGGCAGCGGGCGGCAGGGTGAAATTCGCCTATTGCTCGGTCGACTTCGCCAATCCCACCGGCGAGACGCTCGACCGCCGGGCGCGGGAAAACCTGCTCGATCTGGCTGGCGAACTCGACATCGCCATCATTGAGGATGCTGCCTATCAGCGGCTGCGCTATGACGGCGAGGCGATCCCGCCGATCCTGGCGCTGGAGATCGAACGAACGGGTTCGATCGAGAACTGCCGTACGCTTTACTGCGGCAGTTTCTCGAAAACCCTGTCACCGGGGCTGCGTGTCGGCTGGATCTGCGGCGCCAAGGAAGTGATCGCCAAGCTGGTGCTGATGAAACAGGCTGCCGACCTGCATTCCTCGACGATCAACCAGATGGCGATCTGCGATGTTGCCGAAAGCCTGTTCGAGGAGCAGGTCGCCAAGATCCGCGAGGCCTATTCGGCGCGGCGTGACTGCATGCTGGCGGCACTCGAACGCGAGATGCCGAAAACGGTGCGCTGGACGAAGCCCGAAGGCGGCATGTTCGTCTGGCTTACCCTGCCGGAAGGCTTCGACGGCGCCGATCTGCTCGCCCGTTCACTGGAAACCCAGAAGGTCGCTTTCGTGCCGGGAAGGGCGTTCTTCGCCGACGGCTCGAACGGCAACACGTTGCGGCTGAGTTTTTCACGTGCCGACGAAGCCACCATCGAGGAAGGCATTGCCCGGCTTGGCCGGCTGATCCGTGAGGCGGCTGCCTGACAGGCAGGGTTGCGGCGACAAGAAATCCTCATCTCGTGCAGGCGTGGCAGACTTGCTCGAAAATGAAGCAAGGTCACCCGGAGCCTTGGCTGCCGGGTGGCCTTCATTTCGCCGGGTAGTCAGGGCGCTGGGGAGAGCCTGCCTAACCGTTCGATTGGCTTACTCCGCCGGCACCGCCTTGGGCGGGGTTGCCGCAGCCTGGTCTTCAGCCAGCAGCTTGCTGTTGAGCCGGAAGAAAGTGCGGATGGTCAGCAATTGCAGCGCAACCAGCGGCACGTAGAGGGCGAAATAGGCGACCGAGAACTTGTCCAGAACGCCGATGCCGACAAGCCCCGGATGGATCAGGAAGTTGGCGAAGACGAACAGCGCCACGCCGGGGCAGATCAGGGCATAGGAGCCGGGCGAACGGCCGTCGCCGGAGACGTAGTGTTCGAAATAGCCGAAGCGTTTCATCACCACATAACCGAGGAAGCCGAAGACAAGCTGGATGGCGAACAGGAAGGCGAGGTAGGAGAAAACCGAACCGGCAGCCCATTCGACACCGAAATTGTGCTCAAGGCCCTTGAACAGGCGATAGAAGGTGATGCCGATCACCGTCAGGAAGGGGATGATGATCCACAGGGTGGGCGAGGTTTCCTTCTCGGCGATGTTCTCCATCATCGAGCGGAAGCCCATGACGAGGAAGATGGCGCCGAAGACAAGGGCGGCAAAGGCGAAGAAGGCCGCGCCGAGGAAGGCGATTACCGAAACCGTTGCGTTGTGGCTCATGGCGGCGCTGGCGGAGAAGCCGACACCGATCATGGCGAAGGCGAAGACCGACAACATCTGGCCGAGAGAATTGTTCTTGGCGCAGTCAAACCCACCCTCGGTCAGCACGCGGCCCATGAAGTCGCCGAAGATCGACAGGCTCCACACGCCGATGGCGGCAAAGGCCAGAAGCGCGAAGGGGAAGAGGTATTCGGCAATTTCCCACAGGCCGGGAACGAAGACCGCGCCGACGATGAACATGACGTTGACCGTCATGGCGAGGGCCAGCGGAGCCGCCATCAACTGGTTTTCGCCATTGCCGGAGCGCAGTGCCTGGTAGTTGGCGGTGGTTTTCCATTCGCGGAAGCGGGCAAGGTTCCAGAACAGCAGCCGCAAATGCAGGAAGGCGAAGACGGCAATCCCGGCCGCGCCAACCACAATCAGAGCCTGCATCGGCAGGCTGCCGGTTTCGAAAGCGGCCATGAGGGTGGAGAAAGAGGGAATGGGCGCGCCTTTGTGCGGCGTCATCCACATCAGATACATGAAGAAGCTGACGGCGAGACCGCCAGCACCAAGGGAGGACAGGAAATAGAGCGGCGAATAGCTCTTCTCCCGAAGTTGTGCGTAGCGCATGGTGATTCTCCTTATCAAAGCGATCTTTTATATAAATGATCATTTATGTAATAGATGCTTTGATCTGGATCAAGTCTGCCGCTGGCGCGGGGAAGAGAAGGAAAGGCAGGCGCAGCGCTAGTTCGGGCGTTTCATCCACAACGGGGTGAAATAGGGCGAGGCGCAGTATTTGACGCGGCCATTGGGCAGGCGCCAGTTGTTCCACTGCTTGCGGTAGCCGGGCTGCTGTCTGGCACACCAGTCGGCATGGCCGGGCGTTGCCAGCGCCCTGGCGCTTTCCTTCGTTATGGTGCGCTCGGCGAGCATGAAAACGCCGAGGAAAGCGTTGGCGGCAGGTGCCGTTGAAAGCATGATGACCGTTGCCGCCAGCAGGATGGCCAGATGCCTGGCCGGAGCAAGGCGTTCTACAGCGGGCGATCCGGTCATGGCTTTTGCTTTCCCGTCGTTTCGACTGTCCGAGACTGGCACTGCGGTGGGCCGGCATGCAAGCAGATTCAGCGTCACCTGCCTCCCTGCCGCCCGCCCGCCGCTGAAACGTCCCGATTTGAAACAGCTTCCTGCTGGCATGAATTTCGCTTCACACGGACACAAGGCATGCAGCCTGCAAGGAGGCGGAGATGAGCACGGCAATCAGCACGCACGACTCGATCGAAAGACTAGTGGCCGATGGAGGTCTCGAATTTGGTGCCCTTCGGCCGCAGGGCGATCTGCGGCGAACGTTGCGGCGCAAGATTTTCAAGGGCGCGACGCTTCATTTCAATTGCGGCACGGTTTCCGTCGAATGCATTGCACGCAACCTTTCGGGGCATGGCGTGATGGTCGAACTCGACCCGCTGAGCCCGGTTCCGTCCGCATTCGTGTTTCGTCTGGCGGGCGATGAGAAAAGGCGGCAGGCCGAACTTGTCTGGCGCCGGGCCAACAGGGCGGGCATCCGGTTTCCGGAAACGGACGGGTAAAGAATCCATGCGATTTGGTTGAACGGCTCGGGGAGCCGTTTTGGGGAGGGAGGGCGCGGCACTGCTGCGCCCTTCTTCATTTCCGGGCAGGCGCGAAGTCCTTTGCCTGAAACAGCAAGAGCCGCAGCGTCCTGCGGCTCTTGCCAGGTCCGGGCGGTGTGGGGCGAACCCGGAGCCACACCGGCAGGATGCTGATTCTGCCGGATCGGGAAGATCTGTGGCCCGCCGGACCTACTGGTATTGGGCGTAGACGGTCTCGGCGCGGAAACCGGCAGCAAAACCCGCTGCACTGGGCGTCCAGTTGCAATAGGTGCCATTGCATTGCAGCGTGCCGCCAAGGAATTGCTGGCCGTTGTTGCAGCCGCCGGCATTGAGTGTGTAGGGCGCGTTGCCGAAGCCGCGCTGCCAGGCACTGCCGTTGCAATAGGTACCGCCGAGCTGGGCCGTGTAGCCTCCGTTGCAGATGCGCACATAGGTCGAGCCGGCCAGGGTTACCGCGACGCACCCGCCTGGGCCCGGGAAGCCGGGAGTGGGGGCGGGGCCGATGTTCTTGGTGGTATATTGCGCGCCTGCCGGCAGTGCTGCTGCAGCCAGTGAAAGGACGGCGAAAGCGGCAATCGTTCTAAATCGCGTCATGGTTTCTCTCCTCTTTAGCATTTGAATGTGCCGCTCAGCCGTAGGGCGAGCTGCAATACTTCGTTTCGCCGGAATAGGCGGTGTAGGTGTTGGTCTGCGGCCGGTACGATTTGTACTTCGACATGCAGTAGGCGATGTGCTGCTGGCTCTTTCCCGATCCCTGCGCCGGCTGGGGGTACGGTTGGGGCTGCGGATAAGGTTGGGGGTAGGGCTGGGGATATGGCTGCGGCAGCGGCTGGACGATGCCCGGCGGCGGGTATGGCTGCGGGTAGGGTTGCGGATAAGGCTGGGGATAGGGTTCGGGATAGGGCTGCGGTGAAACGTTGCAATTGTAGCCGGGCGTGCAAGGCCCGCCCGGATAGGGGTTTCCCGGGTTGATGTTCAGCGCTTTTTGCGCATTTGCAGGAACGGGCAGCAGTAGCGCGCATACGAGAACTGCAGCCACCGCTTTCGGCGTCATCGCGGGTTTCAGCATCTTCCTCAACTTTCGCTTTGCCCCGGCGCGCAGCCAAGACCGGCACCCGGGGTCATCCCCCCGCCACACAGGGTGACGGCAGGCGAAGCGAAACGGAATCAGGTGATTACCCCAATTTACAGGTGAGGTTTTTCACCCCATCATCGCAGCCTGTAGCAACCGGCCTGCCGGTGGGGCGTCATTTGCCTTGGGTTATTCGGTGCCGGTAACGTCGATGAGGCCGTCCTTCATCGCCTTTACGAGCAGGGTCGCGGTCGAGTGTACGCCAAGTTTCTTCATAAGGTTCGTGCGGTGGGTATCGACCGTCTTGGGACTTACGCCAAGATGCTCGGCGATCTGGTTGTTGGACTTGCCGCGGGCAATCGCCTGAAGCACCTCGATTTCGCGCGCCGTCATTTCGCTTCCGGCCTTTTCGGCCTGCAAGATCCGGGAGATTTCCGGCGGCAGCACCTTGCGCCCGCGGCAAATCTCGGCGACGCCTTCGCAGATATCGCCAGGCTCGGCGGATTTCAGGAAAATGCCGCTGACGCCCGCATCGACGAGCTGGGCGAAAATGGCAGGGGACGGGTTCCCTGTGACGATGGCAAAGCGGGTATCGGGCGACCAGCGCCGGGCCTCGAGAAAGGTTTCAAGCCCGTTGGCGCCTGGCATGGAAAGATCAAGCAGGGCGCAATCGGGCTGCAGCCGCTTGATGAGGGCAATGGCCTCGATGCCGTTTGCGGCGCGGCCGGCGATTTCGAAGCCATGGGTGTTCTCAAGCATGGCCGCCATGCCCTCGACAATGAAGGCATGGTCATCGGCAATCACGATGCGGGTGCGCTGTCGCGCGGCATTTCCAGCGATGTCCGCCTCCCTAGAAACCTCCGCAGTCCGGCGCGATGGCCGGGTGCAGTGCTTGTGGTGTCTATCATCCTGCTGGCCCTGTGCACAGCGTCATATGCCCAGATCAGGTCAGAGCAGCCGGCTTCCGACCGGGCGGGCGGGCGCCTTGATCTTCGCGGTGCAGTGGCCTCGGAAACGGTGAGCCGGTTTCTCACCGCCTACCGGGATCCCAGCCATGATCTTTCGGCCGAGGATGTTCTGCAGCAGGACATAGCGGCGCAGTTTCGGCCCGTGACCACTGCAACGCCCGATTTCGGATATACCAAGGATGCGATCTGGCTGAAGTTCGAGGTCATGAACCAGACAGCGAAGGAGCGGGTCTGGCGACTGTTTTTCCGCGAAAACTTCATGCAGCAGTTTGCCGTTTTCAAGGTGGTTGAGGGGGAGGCGCCGCAACCGCTCATTCTCCAAAACGAATTGTCGCCGTTTTCAACCCGGCCGATTGGCTATCCGGAACTGGTGGTGCCGCTGGAACTGGAGCCCGGCGATGAGGCGGCAATACTGGTGCGCTATGAATCGGGCGGTTCGTCGGAGCTTTCGTTTTCGGTCGAGACGGTGGAAAGCTTCGAGGCCAAGACCTCGCGCCGAACGGCAAAGAACTTCATCTATTACGGCATGGTGGTGCTGTTGTGCATCATCGCGACACTGGCCTTCATCGTCACGCGGCAATGGGTGTTCATGGCCTATACCCTGTATGCCGCCAGCATGCTGCTGTTCATCGCCCATGCCGACGGCAATGCGTTCAAGTATCTGTGGCCGAACGAACCGCTCTTCAATGCCTTTGCGACGATCCCGGTCGGTACCGCACTGGCGGTTTTCTGCGCCAACTTTGCCCGGGTCTTTCTGAAAACGCGGCAATACCATCCGTTGATGGACAAGCTGCTGCTGGGGGCAATTGCGGTTGCCCTGTTCCATTTGGCCGCCTCGCTGTTCGTCGATCACCAGATCATCAAGAAGACGCTGATCCTCGTAGCACTTGCCTCGATCCTGCTGGCCACGGTTTCGGGCTTCGTTGCGGCCTATTCCAGATTCAAGCAGGTACGCTTTTATCTCATTGGCTGGAGCGGGGCGTTTATCTCAGCCAGCATCCTTTCCTCGCGGCACTGGCTCGGTGTGGAAATCTCCGAGGAAGTGCAGTTCGATTCGATGCGCATCGTGCTGGTGGTCGACGCCACGCTGATGGGGCTTGCCATCTGGGACAGCCTCAACCAGGGCCGAAAGGCGCAGCACCTGGCGCTGAAGTCGAGCCTGATCAATGCCGAGCGCAACCTGAAGCTCTCGACCCGGCTGCATGAACTGGAGCAGCAATACGAAACGGTGCTGAAACTGGCGCAGCAGCAAGAGCACCGCATCGCCGACACGTTGCACGATCTCAGGCAGCCGCTGCACGCATTGCGTCTCAACGTCAACAACCTCGCACTGGCGG
>JAMLIH010000044.1 GCA_023954255.1 Phyllobacteriaceae bacterium
CGCCATAAGATCATTGCCGAACATCTCCTGGAGATCTTCATAGTTTGCCAAGTATTGTTCAGCGTCGAACTGAAGAGAACGGCCTTCGCCGTAGCCGTATCGTACATAATGGTATGTAGCAGCAGTTCCGTTCTCACCGAACGCCCGGATCAAGTCTCCATAACTGGCCAGATAGGTCCATTCGTCGAAACTGTCCTTAGCCCTGCCTTCTTCGTATCCAGCATCAACGTAGTGAAAAGTCGCTGCGACTCCATCGCCACCGAAAAGCTCCAGCAAATCCGTGTTGGAAGCCAGGTAGGACCACTCGTCGAATTTGTCGACGGCGCGCTTCTCGCCATAACCGTAGCGCACATAATGGGAAGTTGCCGCAGCCCCGTTGGTTCCGAACGCTCTGATCAGATCGCTATGGCTTGCCAGATATGACCACTCATCGAATTTGTCGACGGCGCGCTTCTCGCCATAACCGTAGCGCACATAATGGGAGGTTGCCACAGCCCCGTTGGCTCCGAATGCTCTGATCAGATCGCCATGGCTTGCCAGATACGACCATTCATCAAAAGCATCAATTGCCCTGCCTTCCTCATATCCGACATCGACGTAGTGAAAGGTTGCGGCTGCTGCGTCAACGCCAAGTGTAGCGAGTATGTCGGTATTGGATGCCAGATAGGACCACTCGTCAAAGGCATCCAGGCTCCTGCCTTCGTTGTGGCCGTAATTGTAGTAATGCCGAATTCCCGCATTCGCGTTTGTGCCGAAGGCAGAGAGAAGATCGCGGTACCCTGCAAGGTAACTGTAGACATCGTGGTCTGTCAGATTCTGCTGGTTGATGGTGACATCATCAAACCGGATCAGCTCGGTTGCGACGGTCCAGTCACGTGCGCTTGAGCCTGACTGAAAAACCTGCACAACGTCCCCGAACCTGACCAGATCGTGGGCAGAGGCCAGTCCTTCGAAATAGGCGGTATCCGTTCCGGTGCCGCCATCGAGATAGTCGATACCCGCTCCGCCTGTAAGTTCGTCGTTTCCGGCGCCACCAAAGAGGCTGTCGTTGCCATCCTCGCCGAAAAGCTCGTCATTTCCGTCTTCGCCATAAAGGGAATCCGCATCGTCTCCCCCGGCTATGATGTCGTTGCCGTCCCCTGCAAAGACAGTATCCTCACCCTCGAAGGTTTCGATGATGTCGATCCCCTCAAGCGTGGAAATGACATTTCCGGCGCTATTGCCGAATACGGTATCGTCGAAGGCAGTGCCAATGGCGTTTTCAATGATGGTGCCGAAGGCTATGCCGATGTTGTAGGTCATACCGTGCGTTGAGGAGTATCCGCCTTCCCGCAGATCGATCAGTGTGTCGATCCTTGTCTGCAAGGAGTAGGACACAGGCTCGCCACTGGAGTTGTAGACCGGAACCAGTCTGGTGGTAACCGAATCACCCGAAAGATCCAGTGTATCGATGCCGCCGGTATCGTAGATGGTAAGCACCGGTGCGCCGTGCTGATCGAAGTCGTATGCTTCGTCTATTCCTGCGCTGGCATTGTGGCCGTAGACGGTGTCGCCGTTGCGAGTCGTCAGATTTGTCGCATAGCCGGTGAAGTTGCCATCAAAGCCGCCTTCCGTCATGGCCAGGATGTCATAGATCATCGGTGTACGTGGATAGACCCAGCGCTGGGCCATGGTGTCGTAGAAAATGGCACCGGAACCATCCTCTTCGGCACTGAAATAGGACATGATCGTGAAGCGGTGGGTGTCCTGGGCGAATTCCGCATTGCCCTGATAGGTGATGGGACCGCTGCCACTGCCCGCGTTATAGTCTCCGGGGTGCTCCATTCCCAGCGAGTGCAATATCTCGTGCAGAATGGTCATGAAGCCGTAGCTGCCGTAATCGATGTTGGAAGCCTGATTTGAAGACCAGGTCTGATCCAGAACTATTGCGTTGAATGCAATCCCGTCCAGCGCGGGGCCCGATGTGTAATTGTAGCTTGAAGAATAGGTGCCGGTATTGGTGTCGTTGACGAACTGGATGATGTCGGTCGGCGGATTGCTGTTCGTGTTCGAAGGCTGGGAAACCTGCCGGAAATCCAGCCCGAAAAAGGATTCCAGCTGATCCAAAGCGGTAACTACCCACTGCTGCTGGAGGCTGTTGAGGGCATATTCGGAATCGTTCCCCCACCAGGAGCCGAGGCTGGAGGAAAAGGAATAGCGGATGACGTTGTCACCGTTGTTGCCGTACCAGAAATTCCCGTCACGGGTCAGTTGATCAGCAATTTGCAGATCTGAAAATACCGGTTTCGCCATCTTCCCTGCAAGCGGCGCTACACGCTGTCCGCTTTACCTCAAGCTTGTCAAAATTTCGCCCGGACACGCCGGGTCAGGTGAATCGCCATTGCCGCCGGCGGGAAATTATAGGTGTCAGAAAGTGGAAAAAAAATGAACGCGCAAGGAAAATTTTAATAAACTGGTTTTTGTAATTTCAGGATCCCTTCAGGGGTGAAGAATTGTTTGGGATACGTTGCTAAGAACCAGTTGTGGCGAATCCTTAATGGCGGTTCGGCGAAGGTGTGACAGTGGGCTGCGTTTGGCATAAGCTGACCCAAAACGAGATTCCTTTTTTGGCGCTCTTTGGTGGGAATGTCCGCGCAACCGGTGTGGCAAAAAATTTGGTCATGAGGACAGCATGCATCCTGGAAAACCAGGTCTGATACCTCCCCAGTTCAATACGGTAAGAAGAGAGCTGTTTCGCTCCGGCTGGGCTTTTCTGGCTGTCGGTCTGTTTTCGGCTGCCGTCAATCTCTTGATGCTGACCGGCCCGCTGTTCATGCTGCAGGTGTACGACCGGGTACTGGCAAGTCACTCTGTTGCCACGCTGGCTGCGTTATTCCTGCTGGTTGTCGTGCTCTATGTCTTTTTGGGTGTGTTCGATCTCGTCAGAAGCCGCATTTTGTCGCGAATTGGCGTGCGGCTCGATGCAGAATTGTCAGGTGATGCGAACCGGGCTTGGCTCCGGAGCGGGCTTTTCCCTTCGCAGCGTGGGGCGCGTCCGTTGAACGATCTTTCGGTCATTCGGCAGTTCCTTTCATCTCCGGGAATACCGGCGCTTTTTGATCTGCCTTGGGTTCCCGCCTATCTGTTTCTGCTTTATGTGATTCATCCGGTGATCGGACTTCTGGCAACCGGTGCGGCGGTTGTCGTTGTGGCGCTTACGGTGCTCAATGAACTGGTCACGAAAGGCAAGATTACACAGGCCCTTGACTGGGAACTCAAGGATCTCCGTTTCTCCGAGAGCATACATCGCAATGCCGAAGCCATTTTGGGAATGGGGATGGGCGGCAAGGTGACCGACCGCTGGCAGAACATCCGGTTCAATGCCATGGGCATGCTTCAGGTGGTGGATTCGCGATCGGGACTTATTGGCGCGATTACGAAAGCTTTTCGCCTGCTGGTTCAGTCGGCCTTGCTGGCTGCGGGTGCCTATTATGCAATTCTGCAGGAGATTACTCCGGGTGCCATGATCGCAGGCTCCATTTTGGGTGGGCGGGCCCTCGTTCCTATCGACCAGATGGTTGGTAACTGGAAGAATTTTCAGCGGGCCCGTGCGGCCTATCATCGCCTGTCGAGCGTGATGGCGGGTCCCCAGGAGGCAGACAAACCAATCGATTTGCCGCTTCCGGCAGGAAATCTGAGCGTGATGAAGCTTGTAAAGATGCCTCCGGCGGAGGGTGCATCGCGTGCTGAACTGCGGCCGATTCTCCAGGGGATTGAATTTGAACTTGAGCCGGGCGACGGGCTTGGCGTCGTTGGGCCAAGCGCGTCGGGCAAAAGCTCGCTTGCCAAACTCCTTGTTGGTCTTTGGCAGCCTGACCGCGGCTCGGTTCGCTTGGACGGTGCCAGCTATGACCAGTGGGAGCGCGATGCGATCGGACGGCACATAGGCTATTTGCCGCAGACGGTTGAACTGTTGCCGGGTACCGTGCGCGACAACATTGCGCGCTTCGATTCTGGTATTTCCGATGAACAGGTAGTTGAAGCGGCAAAACTTGCCGGCGTACACGAACTGGTCCTGAGATTGCCTGACGGATACTCGACGGACCTGTCACAGGGAATGCAGGTCCTTTCCGGTGGCCAGGTGCAGCGCATTGCACTGGCGCGTGCCGTCCTTGGAAACCCGCCCCTTGTCGTGCTCGATGAACCCAACTCCAACCTGGATGCGGAGGGAGATGCCGCGCTGGCAAGGGCGATCGAGATTCTCCGCAAGAAAAAGTCTTGCGTTGTGGTGATGGCCCATCGTCCCAGCGCCATTGCCGCCGTCAACAAGCTGCTCATGCTCAAGGACGGCTTGCAGGTGGAGTTCGGCGACAAGAAGGAGGTCCTGCGGAAGGTGACCCGGCCAGTGCCCGAAAACGTGCCGCCGAGAGCTCCCATTACAGCACGCATGGACATGATGAGACCAGACAAGGTGATGTTGAAAGGTGACTCCTGATTCCGGCGCCAGCGCCGCCAAGAACAAGCCCGATGTAAGAACATCCAGCGCCGGACTGATTGCCGTCGGGTTGGTGAGCTTTTGCCTGCTCTTCTTTGCCGGGGGAGCATGGGCCTATTTCACCAAGCTTTCGGGGGCCGTGGTTGCCAGCGGGCAGGTGGTGGTACAGGGCAAGGCAAAGGTCGTCCAGCATCTCGATGGCGGTATCGTTGCCGAACTGCTTGTCGATAACGGCAGCGAGGTTGCAGCCGGAGATGTGCTCATAAGGCTGGATGACAATCTTCTTTCGGCCAATCTGAAAATCTACGAAAACCGGCTTCAGGAGGCGGTGAGCTTGCGCGACAGGCTGGTCGCCGAACGCGATGGACGCCAAGAGATCGACTGGGACGGTGAGCTTCTCACGTTGCTCAACCTGAAGGCGGACCAGCAGTCGCGCGATGCGCAGACCAGGCTGATGGTGGCGCGCCGTTCTTCGAGGGATGGCCAGATCGACAAACTTGGCGAGCAGGTAAAACAGCTTGAAAACCAGCTCGAGGGAATAGACTCCCAGAGTGTCTCCAAGCGTGCCCAACTCGGCTTCATCGAAGAGGAACTCGCAGGTGTTCGCGATCTCAAACAGAAAGGCCTTGCCTCGACCAACCGGCTGATGTCGCTCGAGCGGCAGCGAGAAGACATCAATGGCGCGATAGCAAGCTACCGCTCCGACACTGCCCGCATTCGCAATGCCATCAGCGAAACGGAAGTGCAGATGCTGCAGATCGATCGCGAATTCCGGGAACAGGTTCTGACGGAACTGAGGCAGCTTGAGCAGAGCATCAACGAACTCGTTCAGCAGTATCAGGCAACGCAGGAAAAGCTGAGCCGGGTCGAGATAAGAGCGCCTGTGTCAGGGATCGTGCACGAGCTTTCGATTTTCACCATAGGTGGCGTCATAGCGCCAGGCAGTCCGATACTGCAGATCATCCCCGAAACCGGCGGATTTGAGCTTGAGGCAAACATAGAACCGCAATTCATCGACGAGCTCTTTCCGGGGCAGCATGCAGCCGTACGGTTTTCCGCTTTCAGTCAGCGCACCATGTCCGACCTTGATGCTGCGATCCGCAACATATCCCCTGACGTTATCGTCGATGAGAGGACCGGAGTTTCCTTCTACAAGGTCTGGCTGAGCGTCGGCGAGGAAGAGCTTGCCAAATTGCACGGAGAGCGTCTGGTTGCGGGGATGCCGGTTGAGGTATTCATCAGGACACAGGAAAGAACGCCGTTGTCCTACCTCCTGAAGCCGCTGAAGGATCAAATTGATCGTGCTTTCAGGGAGCAGTGATTTTCCGAAAGTGTCGATTGGCCATCCGGTGAGGTAACTGATCCAAGCCGCCCCTAGCGTGTTTTCCTGTCGAATTTTGCCGCTTCCTCGCGCACCAGCGTTTCGATGACCCGCACCACGGGTGAATAGGGCCGGTTGCGGCAGTTGAGGTAGAAGGTCATCGGTTCGAAGCGCTGCTCGGTCCGGATCAGGGCCAGCCGACCGCTGGCGATATGCTGCTCGACGGCATGGGGTGGAATGGCGGCGATGCCGAGGCCGTTTTCGGCCAGCCAGATCATGGTCGACATGGAGTTGGTCGTGTTGCGGATGCCGCCGCTCGAATAGTATTTTCCTAGGTAGCGGCGCAAATGCGCATCGGGCGGGCTCTTGGCGACATAGCCGATCAGCGGGAACTGCATGAGTTCCTCCACGGCATAGACCTTGTGCAAGTCGATGAGGCCGGGACTGGCGACCCATTCGACTTCGTACTTGCCGACCACCGTGTTCGTCACGTCGGGATCGTCGCATTCATCGATGGTGACCGACATGGCAAGGGCGCCGCTTTTCAGCAAGGCGTGCAGTTCCAGCGTGCCCTCGTTGGTGATTTCCAGCACGACGTTGGGATATTCCCTGCGAACGCGGTCGAGAACCGTCGGAAGCCATGTACGCGCCACCGTGTCGACGATGCCAATGCGGGCGATGCCGCCAAGCTGCCCCCGCGTGCCTGAAAACCGCTCGCGCATGGTATCGACAGCGTCGAGCACCTCCTCGCACATTCTCAGTGCGTCCTTGCCTTCGGGGCTCAGTTCGAAATTGCGCTGGCTGCGGGAAAACAGGCTGATGCCGAGTTCGTCCTCAAGGGCTGCGATGCGTGCCGTGACTGCAGGCTGGGTGACGTTCAGGTGGCGGGCAACGGCATGATAGTTCTGAAGCCGCGCCAGCCAGAAGAAGGTCCGCATGTTCTTGATCGTGAGCCCGCCGGCATCGCTGGAATAAGGCTGGAGCGGCGATGCAGCAGCAGGCATTTTTGATAAATCCGCTTTATCGACCAAGCGCGTTTATTGATTAGACAATTTATTGAGCGAATGCAAACATTTGCCCCAGTCCGGGCAGGGCAATAACTGCCCGGCGCGTATTGGATCGCTTCACCGCTGGGTGGAGGCGATGGCTCTCGCCAAGCAACCGAGTTCCTTTGGGCATTTCGATTTTGCCGATTCCGTCAAAATCAAAATTGCCTAGATACATCGACTGGAAAAATTGCATGTCAAACAACCGGCAGCTTTATGCCAAATTTGTTGAAAGCGGCGCTTCCGCCGTCATCACCCTCTATGATCAGAACGCCCCCAAAACCTGTCAGGCCATCTGGGATGCGTTGAGCGAGCCGGTGCAGATGCTGGCGATCCACGCCATGTTTGCAGGGCCGGAGATCATGATGGGGCTGCCGGAGACGGCACAGAACTTCGATCCCGAGGCAATCCCCGCGGAAAACCAGACCTGTTATCCCGAAGCCGGTGAAATCCTGTGGTTCTACCAGGGCAAGAACGCCATGAAGGGCCTTCCCGACGAACTTTGGGAAATCGGCATTTTCTACGCGGCGGGCGCCCGTATCAACGGTCCGCTCGGATGGACCCCCTGCAACATGTTCGGAAAGATCACCGAGGGCCTTGATGTCTTCGCCAAAGCCTGCGGCAACACCCGTGTCGAAGGCATCAAGACCGTAGAAATTGGCCGTGTGAACCCCTAACCGAGACCGGCCTTTAACCCCAGAAAGGGACGTCAGCACCATGAAGAAACTGAAATCCATAAGCAGTGCCGCAATCGCGCTTGCCGCATTTGCCTTCGCCCATAGCGCACTCGCCCAGGAAACGCTCGTGATCAACTCTTTCGGTGGTTCCTATGAGGAAACCCACCGCAAGCTGGTCATCACACCGTTCGAGGAGATGTACAACGTCAAGGTGGAAGTCGTGACAGCCTATTCCGCCGACGCGCTGGCCCAGTTGCGGGCGCAGAAGGACAATCCGCAATTCGACGTCGTCCACTTCTCCGGCGGTCTGGAACACGCAGCCGCAGCAGAAGACCTGCTTGATGCCATCAAGCCGGAAGAACTCTCCAATTACGGCCAGATGTACGACTTTGCCGTTGCCGGTATCGGCGAGGGCATCGGGCCGACCTATTCAACGGCTGTCATCGGTCTTCTGTACAATACCGACGAAGCCAAGCCTGCTCCGACCTCCTGGAAGGATCTCGGCAACGAGGCCTATGCCAACCACGTTCTCATCACGGATGCGGCAAGCAACACCTACGGCCTGCTCGGCTTCCTGATGATGAACCAGGTGGCGGGCGGTTCGCTTGACGACATCGAGCCGGGGCTGGGCTTCGTCAAGGGTCTGCTGCCGACTTCGACCGTGGTTTCCAAGTCACCGGAAATCCAGCAGAACTTCGCCCAGGGCAATGCCTGGATCGCGCCCTATGCGCAGGACTACGCCCATACGCTGACCAAGGCCGGTCTGCCGGTCAAGTTCGTTCAGCCGGAAGAGGGCGGCGTTCTTGCCCCCATCACCGTCAACCTCGTCAAGGGTTCGAAGAAGCGCGATCTGGCACTGAAGTTCATCGACTTCTCGATCCGGGCCGAGGCTTCCCAGGGCTGGGCGGAAGCGCTGCGCTATACGCCGACCAACAAGACGGTGGAACTGTCCGGCGATGTTGCAAGTGAGGTCGTCTATGGCGAGGAGGCGGTTGCCAAGCTCGTCACCTTCGACGCCAACAAGATCGCGGCAAACCGTGCCGGATGGAACGAGGCCTGGGCCCGCGCCATCGCCAAGTAACCGCGCAACATTGGGGGAGCCCTGCGGGGCTCCCCGCATTCCTGCTGCAAATGCGTCCGCCTTGCTGTAAGAAAGCGTCAGGTGGCAGGCGCCGTTGAAACGCGCCCGGTGCACGGCCTGAGCCTGCCCAACGGAACCGACCGATCATGAGTGAACCAACCCGTCGCGGCAGCCGCGAACCGGCATTTCTTTTGGCGCCGGGGCTTTTCTTCCTGCTGATTGCCTTCTTCTTCCCGACCCTCCAGCTCCTGGTGCAGAGCTTTCTGACGGCGGGCGAGGAGGCGGGCCGGCTGACGCTGGAACATTATGCCAAGGCGTTTTCCGATGATTTCTACGCCGGCATCGCCTTCAGGACGTTCAAGCTCTCGATCATCATAACGGTTATCTGCCTGCTGATCGGCTTTCCGCTTGCCGTCGTCATGAGCCGTGCGGGCAGGGGCGTGCGCACGCTGCTGATCCTGATCATCGTGCTGCCGCTGATGACCTCCGTCGTCATCCGCACTTTCGGCTGGTTGGTGATCCTGGGGCCGGGCGGTGTGCTGAGCTGGGTGCTCAAAACGCTTGGCCTGATCGACCGCAATATTTCGCTGATGCATACGGAAACCGGCATCGTCATCGCCATGGTGCAGGTGCTGCTGCCCTTTCTGGTGCTGACGACACTGGGCAGCCTCAACCAGATTCCGAAGTCGCTGGAGGAAGCAGCGCGCGTCATGGGGGCGGGCTTCTTCGGCGGCATTCGCCATGTCACCCTGCCGATGTCGGTTCCGGGTCTCGCCTCGGGCTCCGTGCTCGTCTTCGCCCTGTCGATCAGTTCCTTCATCACCCCGTCTCTGGTTGGCGGTGTCCGGTTGCCGGTCGTTGCGGGAAGTATCTATCAGCAGATGACGGGTTCCTTCGACTGGGGCTTTGGAGCAGCGCTGTCCGTGCTGCTGCTGATCGCCACGCTGGTGCTCATCGTACCCTACATGATGGCAACGGCGCGCATGGGAGGCCGCTCATGACCCGGGCCACTCCTGCAGGCGTCGTCTGGTTTGCAACCTTCTTCATTCTCGCGGTTGCAGCCTACATGCTGGTGCCGCTGCTCATCGTCATTGCCAGCTCGCTGTCGACGAGCGAATTTCTGGTCTTTCCGCCGCCGGGACTTTCCCTGCGCTGGTACGGCGAAATCCTCAATTCCGATGCCTACGTTTCGGCGGGCTGGACCAGCCTGAAACTGGCGCTGATCACGGTCGTGGTTTCGCTTTCGCTGGGAACGCCCGCAGCAATCGCCCTGTCGCGCTTCCGATTTGCCGGCCGTTCGTTCATCAGTTCGATCTTCCTGTCACCGCTGCTGCTGCCCTCGCTGATCTTCGCCATCGGGCTCTTGATGGTGTTCAGCCGCTATGGCGACGGGCCATCCTTTCTCGGCCTTGTCATCGGCCACACCGTCATCACGCTGCCCTATGTCATCCGCACGGTTTCGGCCAATCTTGCCGATCTTGATCCGCATCTCGACGAGGCTGCCCGCATCATGGGTGCTCGCTGGTGGCAGCGCTATCTCCTCGTCATCCTGCCACAATGCAAGACCGGCATGGCCGCCGGCGGTTTCTTCGTCTTCAACATTTCCTTCGATGATGCGGTGATCGCGCTGTTCATGCGCGCGCCCAATGTGGAGACCCTGCCGATGCGCATCTATTCGACGCTCGAATTCAGCCCCAACCCGTCGGTCGCCGCCGTTTCCACGGTAATGATCCTCATGACCATCGTTCTGGTCTTGCTGCTCAACCGGATATTCGGCCTTTCCAACATCGTATGAAAACCCAACTGGCAAACCGAAACATGGAACAACTCGTCGTCAAATCAGTGGTCAAGCGCTTCGGGGAACACACCGTTCTGCAGGCATTCGACCTTTCCGTTGCGAAAGGCGAATTTGTCGCCCTGCTGGGGCCAAGCGGCTGCGGCAAGAGCACGCTGCTCAGGATTATCGCCGGACTGGAAACACCCAATGGCGGCGATGTTCTCATTGCCGGGCGCAACGTCACCGAGCTTGCGCCGGAGGACCGCAACATCGCGCTGATGTTTCAGAGCTATGCGCTACTGCCGCACATGACGGTGCTGGAAAATGTACGCTTTCCCCTGCGTATGCGCAGTAAACTGAGCCGCGCCGAGCAGGAAAAGCGCTCAATGGAGGCGCTGGCGCTGGTCAAGCTCGATCCGTTCAGTTCACGCTATCCGCGCCAGTTGTCCGGCGGCCAGCAGCAGCGTGTGGCGCTGGCCCGTTCGATCGTCGCCGAACCCGACCTGCTGCTGCTGGACGAGCCACTTTCCAATCTCGATGCCAGGCTTCGCGAAGACATGCAGATCGAGCTCAAGCGGTTGCATGAGGAACTAGGTCTGACGACGATTTTCGTCACCCACGACCAGGATGAGGCGCTGGGGCTTGCCGACACCGTGATCCTGATGAATGGCGGTCGCATCGAGCAGCAGGGAACGCCGGAGGAAATCTACCGCAGGCCGCGTACGGAGTTCGCCGCCGGCTTTCTCGGCGGCAGCAATATTCTCGATCTGGAAGTCTTCATGGACAAGCGCAAACCGATGGCGCGCTTTGCCAATGGCGCCACCGTGGCGCTCTCCGCCACCGAAGCGCTGGCGCCGGGGCAGCACAAGTTCATGTTGCGCAAGGAGGCGATCAGTTTCGATCCGGATGCAGCGATGGTCTCGGTCGACGGCAGCGTCGAAACGCTCAATTATCTCGGCAGCCAGACCCGCTCGCTGGTTTCGGCCGGCGGCCTGCAGCTTGTCGCGATGACCGATCCGGCAAGTGCCCGTCCGCAAAAGGCGAAGGTGAAGATCGGCTGGCGGCCGGAAGACCTCATTCCGCTGGATGCGGAGTAGCGCTTGCCGCTCCCAGATCGATCCGCAATCCGTCGTGGCCGAGGTGGAATTCGCCGTTCCAGTACCGCCGCACTGCCCGCTGCCAGTCCTCGGCGGTAAAGTCCGGGTCATCGGAGGGGATCAGGTGATTGAGCGCCAGCGCTTTCACGTCAGCCTCGCCGGCTATCCGGGCGGCATCTTCAGCGAGCGTGTGCGACTGCATCATGTGGTTCATCAGCCGTTCGGGGTCGGTATTGGTGACGCGTTTCATCAGCGCGCCAAGCGCTTCCTCCAGCATTGCCTCGTGAACCAGAAGATCCGCGCCCCGGGCAAACCCGGCCAGAGGCGGGAAGCTGGTGGTGTCGCCGGAAAAGACCACAGTATGGCGTGATCCGGCAAACCGTAGCGCAAAGGTGTCGACCAGCGGCGGATGGGCGTTGCGGATTGCATCGACCCGCATCCCGTCCGCATCCAGAACGGTTCCTTCATCGATTGTGCGGATGACGACCAGACCGCGCAGGTCCGGCCGCCCCTCATCCTCGATGCGCAGGTCAATGTCGGCCTTCATCGAGGCAAGAAAACCGTCCCAATAGGCATCGATCCCGGCAGGGCCGTATACCGAAACGGTCGTGCCAAGTCCGGCAGTCCAGGCGGTATGGAGGAGCGGACCCAGTTCGAGATAGTGGTCAGATGGAGATGGGTGATGAAGATCAGCGACAGGTCGGTCAGCCGCATGCCCTGATCGGCGAGGCCGCGGGTAACGCCAAGGCCGCAATCGACAACGATCTTGTGCCCGTCAAGGCACAGCAGGCTCGATGTCGGCATGGTCGAACCAGGCCTTATGGCCGGTCCGCCCTTGGTGCCCAGCAGGGCGACCCAGTTTTCGTTTCCTGATGCGCCGCTGGTCATCGTCATTCTTTCCTAGCCTGATCCGGGACAAGCGGTAGCAGGGGGTATGGCTTGAGATCAAGCCAAGGGAACTTGCGGATGTCTTTTGTGGCGTCTGCCGGGCGGCAGGTCACACGCGCCGCTTCACGGTGGCGGGGCGTCCTTTGATCGACAGCACGGTTTCATCAGGCTGGTGGCGTGCGATGACCCTGCCGCCTGCAACGACGAGCAGTCTGGTGGCGCGCAGGCGAACCGCTTCCACCGGGCTGCCGGCATCAAGCACGACGAGATCGGCTTTGCAGCCCTTGGCAAGGCCATAACTCTCCAGCCCCATGATGGCGGCGCTTTCGACGGTCACCATGTCGTAACAGCGTCGCATGTCCGCCGGGCTTGTCATCTGCGCCACATGCAGCCCCATGAAGGCGACGTCCAGCATGTCGGCAGTGCCGAGCGAATACCAGGGGTCGAGCACGCAATCCTGACCGAAGCCGACACGAATACCGTACGAAAGCATTTCCGGCACGCGGGTCAGGCCGCGCCGCTTTGGATAGGTGTCGTGGCGGCCCTGGAGCGTGATGTTGATCAGCGGATTGGGAATGGCCGCAACCTGGGCTTCCGCCATCAGCGGCAGCAGCTTGGAGACATAGTAGTTGTCCATGGAATGCATGGAGGTCAGATGCGAGCCGGCAACACGGCCCTGCAGACCGAGGCGCTGGGTCTCGTAGGCAAGCTGCTCGATATGGCGTGACAAGGGATCGTCGGTCTCGTCGCAATGCATGTCGACGCGCAGGCCGCGTTCGGCGGCGATCTCGCACAGTTCGGTTACCGAGCGCCTGCCATCGGCCATGGTGCGCTCGAAATGGGGGATGCCGCCGACCACATCGACGCCCATGTCGAGAGCCTTCAGCGTGCAGTCGCGTGCTGTCGGCGAACGGTAGAATCCGTCCTGCGGAAAGGCGACGAGTTGCAGGGTGATGTAGTCCTTCACCCTGTCGCGTACGGAGAGCAGGGCGCGAACGCCCTTCAAGCCGTCTTCGTCGGAGGTATCCACATGGCTGCGGATGGCAAGCAGGCCCATGCTTGCTGCCCAGTCGCAATAGGAAAGCGCGCGCTGCTCGATCTCTTCCTCGCTTTGCAGCGGCTTCAACTCACCCCACAGCGAAATGCCTTCGAGCAGGGTGCCTGAGGCGTTGATGCGCGGATTGCCGTAGGAAAGCGTGGCATCCATGTGGAAGTGCGGATCGATGAAGGGCGGCGAGACGAGGTTGCCGGAAACGTCGATGGTTTCGGCTGCATCGGCGGTGATGTTGCTCTCCACTGCGGCGATGCGGCCTTTCTCGATGGCGATGTCGGCAGTAGCGCCATCCGGCAGTATGCCGCCCTTGAGCAGCAGGTCGAAACTCATCTCTCCCCCTTCTGGTAGGGTATCATCAGTGCCTTGGGATAGGTGGCACGGCGCGCAACCACGATCAACGCCAGGATCGACAGCACATAGGGCAGCATCAGGAAGACCTGATAGGGCACGATGCCGCCGGTGACCTGCTGCAGACGCACCTGATAGGCATCGAAAGCGGCAAACAGAATGGCACCGAGCAGTGCCTTGCCCGGCCGCCATGAGCCGAAGACGACGAGCGCGATGCAAATCCAGCCGCGGCCGTTGATCATCTCGAAGAAGAAGGAGTTGAAGGCCGACATGGTCAGAAATGCGCCGCCCACCGCCATCAGGGCGGAACCTGCGGCAACCGCACCCATCCGCATGGCGGTGACGCTGATGCCCTGAGCTTCCACAGCAGACGGGTTTTCGCCGACGGCGCGAACGGCGAGGCCGACGGGCGTACGGTAGAGAACCCAGGCTACCAGCGCCACGGTGACGAAGGCGAGGTAGGTCAGTGGCGTCTGGTTGAACAGCGCGGGACCGATGATCGGGATTTCCGACAGGCCCGGGATTGCGAAAGGCTCGAAAGGCTCGATCTTGGGTGGCGAGGTAACTTCCGGCAGCAGCAGTCGGTAGGTGAAATAGGTCATGCTGGTTGCAAGCAGGGTGATGCCGATACCGGTGACGTGCTGCGACAGGCCGAGCGGCACGGTCAGGAAGCCGTGCAGCAGGCCGAACATCGCGCCGGCAAATGCTGCTGCGAAGACTCCGAGCCAGAGCCCGCCACCGGCATAGACGGTGAACCAGCCGGCAAAGGCGCCGACGGTCATGATGCCCTCGATGCCTAGGTTGAGGACGCCGGCACGCTCGCAGATCAGTTCGCCCATTGTGGCGAAGATCAGCGGCGAGGCGATGCGGATGGCGGCGACCCAGAAGGAGGCGGTGAGCAGGATTTCAAAAGCTTCCAAGGCTCACCTCCAGCGGATGCGGTAGCGCGACAGCATGATTGCGGTCACCATGGTCAACAGCGCGGTCGCCACCATGACCTGGGCAATGTAGCTGGGCACGCCCGTGGCACGGCTCATGGCATCGGCGCCGACGAAAATCCCGGCGATGAAGATTGCCGAGGCGACCACGCCGAGCGGGTTGAGCATGGCAAGCATGGCGACGACGATGCCGGTGTAGCCGAAGCCCGGCGACAGATCGAGGGTGAGGTTGCCCTTGAGCCCGGCGACTTCGGAATAGCCGGCAAGGGCGGCAAGCCCGCCTGAAAGCAGCGCGGTCTTGATCAGCACCTTGCGGACGGGAATGCCGGCAAAACCGGCGGCCTCCGGATTGTGGCCGACGGCGCGCATTTCGTAACCCAGTACCGATTTCTTCATGATGAACCAGGTGATGAAGGCGGCGGCGAGCGCCAGCACGAAGCCGAAATGCAGGCGCTTGCCGGTGATCAGCCGTGGCAGCTGTGCTTCGGCGATGACGCGTTTCGACTGCGGCCAGCCAAGCCCCATCGGGTCTTTCAGTACGCCTTCGAGCAGCATGGAAACGAACAGCAGGACGATGAAGTTCAGCAGCAGTGTCGTTACCACCTCGTCGACGCCGAAACGTATCTTCAGGAAGGCGGGCCCGAGCAGCAGCAGGGCGCCGCCCAGCAGCACGCAGGCGATGATGACAGGCATGAGGATTGCCGCCGGCAGTTGAAGCGTACCGGTGCCGAGCACCACGGTGACGACTCCGCCTACATAAAGCTGCGCCTCGGCGCCGATGTTCCACAATTTGGCGCGAAAGGCGACAGCGACGGCGAGGCCGGTGAAGATCAGCGGCGTTGCCCGCGTCAGGGTCTCGATGATGGCGAATTGCGATCCGGCAGCGCCCTTGAGTACCAGATAGAAGACATCGAAGGGGGAGGCGCCTGCGAGCGTGACCAGCACGGAGGCGATGACGAGGGTCGCAAAGATGGCACCCGCCGGATAGAGGATCGCCTGGGCAAGGCCGGGCGCCTTCTTCGCTTCAAGCCGCATGGCTGCCCTCATCTGCAAAGCCGTGGCCGGCCATCAGTTCACCCAGTTCGCGTACCGACAATTCGCCGCGTCCGGACGGCTCGGACAGCCGGCCCTTGGAGATTACCACGATGCGGTCGGACAGGGCGCGTACCTCGTCGAGATCCTCGGAGATCAGCAGGATCGCCGCTCCGCGGTCGCGGGCCTCGATCAGTCGTTTGTGGACGTAGGAGACCGCACCGATGTCGAGGCCGCGGGTAGGCTGGTTTGCCAGGATGATGCCGGGGTCGCCGTCGAGCGCCCTGCCGAGAATGAGCTTCTGCATGTTGCCGCCGGAAAGAAGCCGGGCGCGGATATCGGGCGAGGGGCATTTGACGTCATAGTCGCGGATGATCTCCTCGGCGAAGGCGCGGCCGGCTTTCATGTCGAGAATGCCGTAGCGGGCAAAGCGCGGTGAGGCATATGCTTCCGAGATCACATTCTCGACGATGTTCATGTCGTCGATCATGCCGATGGCATGCCGGTCCTCGGGGATGCGGCCGATATTGCGGCCAAGGGCTGCGCGCGGCGACCATTGGCGGACGGACATGCCTTCGATTTCGATCCCGCCTTGCTGCGGCGTTTCCCGCCCTTCAATAATTGCCGACAAGGTCGCCTGACCGTTGCCCGAGACGCCTGCAAGGCCGGTTATTTCCCCGGCGCGCAGATCGAGGCTGACATCCTGCAGGGCAGGGCGGCCCGGTCTGTGAAGCGTGGTTATGTTCTTCAGGCAAAATACCGTGCCCCCGGGACTGCCGGAGGTGAACTCGGTTTCCTCCACCTTGTCGCCGACCATGAGCGCCGCCAGTTCGGCACGGTTGGTGCCGGCGCTCTGCAAAGTGCCGGCAAGCCTGCCGCCGCGCAGCACCAGAATGCGGTCGCTGATGGCAAGCACCTCGTAGAGCTTGTGCGAGATGAAGATGATCGACAGGCCTTTTTCGACCAGCTTCTTCAGCGTCCTGAACAGGGCCTCGGTTTCGCTCGGCGTGAGAACGGCGGTCGGTTCATCGAGAATGAGAATGCGGACATCGCGATAGAGCGCCTTGAGGATTTCCACGCGCTGGCGCTCGCCGACGGAAAGATCGCTGATCAGCGCATCGGTATCGACTTCGAGGCCGAAATCGGCAGAAAGCCGTCTTATCTTTTCGCGGGCTGCGCGGCGCTGCTGGCCGGGGGCGAACAGGCTTTCGGTGCCGAGGATGATGTTTTCCAGCACGGTAAGCTGGTCGGCGAGAGTAAAATGCTGATGAACCATGCCGATGCCGGCTTGGAGGGCTGCAGCCGGATCGCCTGGCGGCAGGCGGGTGCCGAAAGCTTCCACCGTTCCCGTGTCGGCCACGTAATGGCCGAACAGGATGTTCATCAGCGTGGTCTTGCCGGCACCGTTTTCCCCGAGCAAAGCGACGATCTCGCCTTTCGACAGATCGAAGGAGATATCGTCATTGGCGACAAGATCGCCGAAGGTAATCGTGATGCCGTCGAGACGGAGCACAGGCTCCGCCCCGGCGGAATGGCGAGGTTCCATCAAGTGGACTTCGGCTCTTCGTCGTTGATCTCGACTACAAAGCTGCCGGCCTTGATGGCTGCTTCACGCTCGGCAACCAGCTTCATCGCGGCTTCGGGAATCTTGCCCTCGAAGGTGCCGAGCGGCGCCAGCGAGCAGCCGCCTTCCTTCATGAAGGAATAGGCGCCGTAGTCGTCGGCCTTAAAAGAACCGTCGCGCACCTTGGCGATGGCGGTGTCGAGCGTCGGCTCGAAGTGCCACAGCGCGGAGGCAACCACGGTTTCGGGGTAATCGGCCTGGGTGTCGATGACGTTGCCGACGGAGAGAATACCCTTTTCCTTGGCTGCGTCCGAGACACCGAAGCGCTCGGCATAGAGCAGGTCGGCGCCGGCATCGATCTGGGCAAAGGCGGTTTCCTTCGCTTTCGGCGGGTCAAACCAGGAGCCGATGAAGGCGACCTGGAACTTGATGTCCGGATTGATCTCGCTGGCACCGGCCATGAAGGCGTGCATCAGGCGGTTGACTTCGGGGATTGGGAAGCCGCCGACCATGCCGATATTGCCGGTCTTGGTCATGGCGCCTGCGATGATGCCGGAAAGATAGGAGGCATCCTGGATGTAGTTGTCGAAGACGGCAAAGTTGGGCGTGTCGTCCATCGGCTTGAAGGAGGAGCCCATCAGGAAGGCCTGACCGGAGTAGTCCTTCGCGACCTGGCGGGCGGCTTCTTCGACGGCGAAGACCTCGCCGATGATGAGATCGTGACCGGCCTCGGAGTATTCCCGCATCACGCGTTCATAATCGTTGTTGGAGGTGTTTTCGGAGAAAACGTATTCGATGTCGCCGCGCGCCACCGCGGCATTGGCTGCCTTGTGGATGCGGCTGACCCACTGCTGCTCCACCGGCACGGTGTAGATGGCGGCAACCTTCAGAGCAGCAGCTCTTGCGCGGCCGACGATGCCCGGCATGGCAAGAACCGCGGACGCTGCCGCGGTGGTCTGCAAGCAGCCTGCGGCGCGTTACTCGGCCGGTTACACAGCCTGGCATTTTACTGGGCATTTTGTTCATTCTGGCTCTCCCTGATTTAGCTTGGACGTTCATGGGCGGGTGGTGAAGCGTGCTAAATTTTTACCGGATGGTAAAATATTTTCAGGGCGCTGGCAATCGCTGTTTACAACGATGCACAGCCTGCCACCGGGGTGCCAGAAGCCTCGCCGGAGGCTGAAAATCACCCGTCAGAAACGGGACAGGAGAACGCCGCCGGCGACCAGGAAAACGGCCAGTATGCGCTGCCAGCTGACCGGGCTTGCGCTGAGGCCCATGGCGCCTGCCGCATCGAGCACCAGGGCTGCGGTCAGTTGCCCGGCGATGAGGGCTGCGACAAGGCTGAGGGCGCCGATCTTGTGGACATTGGTAAGCGCTGCCCAGACGTAGAAGGCCCCGAGCAGGCCGCCGGTCCACATCCACCAGGGGATGGCGCGCAATGCCGCGGGCGAGGGCAGCCCCTGGCTTGAAAGCAGGATAATCGCCAAAGCTGCGGAGCCGACCAGAAAGGAGACGGTGGCAGCAAAGATGCCGTTGCCGCTTGTCTGCGCCAGAAGCCCGTTGATCGGGGTCTGGATGGCGACGGCCATGCCGGCAAGGAAAACGAGAATGAGAGCTGGCAGGTTCTGGTACATGGCGGCTTCTCCGGGGATGGCCGCCAGAAGGCTTGGCGGCAGGAATCGGCGGGCAGGCATTATCCTCTTCCCACAGCCGGTAACACAGGTTGGCAGTCGAATGCCATTGTCCGTGGCGGTGGTCTGTTTTCGGACAGCAAGGTCAGCCTTTCTTAACCTATATGGGGGATGCTTGGCTGTGAATGCGGCAGATTACTGAGGTATGACACCGTTCCGCATTGGCGGCTTTCGCCCGCATGTCTTCCCAAATCCAATACAGGCAGCCTTTCGCACAAGTGCTTGCGTGCGAGAGGGAATTGTCGCGATTGATTGCCGGACGAGGAAATGGTCAAGAAAAACACGCCCGCAGACGGTGCTCCGAAATCCAACGCCAAACTGTTCACGATGGTCTCGCTGGTATTCCTGGTGGGGGCTCATCTGGCCGCGCTGTTTTTGACCATGGCAGCCTTCCATCTTTCCCTGTTCGGCCTGCATTTCGATCTGCATGGCGGTGGCCTTGTGGCAGCCGGACTGATGATCGTCTTTTCGCTCCTCGCCGTATTCGGCTTCCTGAAGGCCGGTACCGTGCGCGATGCGGCCCATTCGGCACGCATCGATTCCGTCAAGGGCGAGATCGAGACCATGCTGAAGGAAAACAACGCGAAGCTTTCCGCTTCGGTCGTGGAGATCGAGCAGAAGATCGACCGTTTCCTGGGTGATAACTATGCCCGTCTGGAAAAGGAAAACGACAAGATGCGCGCCGAGCTCGACGAATTGCAGAAATCGGGCCTGGAAGACGTCAGTGCCGAAATTGCCACTTTGCGGCTCGAGAACAGCAATCTTCAGGAGATGATCACCCAGTGGGCCATCAACTCCGTCGATGACAGGGTCAAGCACCAGGCTCTTGAGGTTGCTTGAGCGCCCACCACACACCCGATAGCGGGCGGAGGAACATGTCCACGGTCACACCCAACCTGAACTTCTGTGACAGCATCAGCGACCGCAATGCCAATTCCCTGCTGTATGATTACAAGGAGTACTTCCTGATATCGTCGATATCGAGGAAGGTTCTTGAAATCTCGCATAAGCAGAAGACGCCGCTGATACCGCTCGTCTACGATATCTGGTACAATTATTTCAAAGGCGAGAACCAGGAGCTGGTCCAGCATATCAACGGCTTCATCGAAAGCAGGAAGCCGCTCAGCCTGGTCGATCTCGATCATATCCATGCCGAGTTCCTGAACAGCCCGGACCTGCGCGAGAAGCAGATCGCAGACGCCACGTCGTCCCTGGACGGCGAGATGAACGACGTGCTTACCGTCATCGACAGCCATCTGACGAAATGCGGCGACTATTCGGAATCCCTGCGGGAGACCACGGGCACGCTCAACGAAGCGACGGGCCTCGATGAAATCCGCAAGGCGGTCGATTGCCTGGTATCGCACAGCGAGTCGATCCAGTCCGATACGGAACAGTTGCGCTCGGCGCTCAACCGTTCCCGCGCAGAAATCGAAAGCCTGCAACTGGCGCTGGACGAAGCGCGCAAGAACGAGCTGATCGATCCGCTGACCAATATTGCCAACCGCCGTGCGCTGGAACGTCGACTGCAGGAAATGACCGGCAGCAAACGGTCCGCAGACCACGACTTTTGCGTCATCATCACCGATATCGACCATTTCAAGAGCATCAACGACAGCCATGGACACCTGATCGGCGACGAGGTGCTTCGATATTTCGCCGGACTGATCCACAAGCATGTGCGCAAGGAGGACCTGGCGGCGCGCTATGGCGGCGAGGAGTTCGCGATCATCCTGATCGGCTGCAACGTCGAGGAAGCGCAGAAACGGGCCGAGATCATCCGTGCCGAACTTGAGAAGGTGAAGCTGGTGATCAAGGACACCAAGGAGGAAGTGGGCAAGATCACCGCTTCCTTCGGCATCACCCGCTTCCGCGAAGGCGACGATCATCTGAGCCTGCTGGGGCGGGCCGATGAAAACCTCTACAAGGCAAAACAGGGTGGCAGGAACCGCGTTGCGGCCTGATACGCTGGGCTGGAAACCGGACGCCTACCGTCAGCGGTCTCGCAGGAATTCTGCCGAATAGGCGCCTTCAAGCCCGGTCGAACCGTAAATCCACTGTACCGCATTGTACCAGTCTTCGGCGGTTCGCGACCGCATGAAGGCATTGCGCAGTTCAGCATGGGCACCGGCGGGATGATAGATGTGGTTGCCGATCTCGCGTGACTGCAACTGCACCCTGGCGGTGCGCAGATAGCGTTTCTGCTGATAGGCCTGAAGGGCGTTTTCGATGTCGCCGGTGTTTGCCAGCTCTGCCGAAAGGCAGACGGCGTCCTCCATCGCCATGCAGGCACCCTGGGCAAAATACTGCAGCATCGGGTGCGCGGCATCGCCCAGCAGGGCCACGCGTCCCTCGACCCAGTTGGTGACGGGTTCGCGGTCGCAGAGCACCCACAGCTTCCAGTCCTTGCCGCGCTCGATGATCTGGCGGGCGACAGGGCTGACATGCTCGAAACCGACGCGCACCTCGTCATGGGTGACGGGCTTTCCGGCGACAGGTTCGGGCGCATCGTTGTGATAGGTGACGACGAGGTTGAAAACCTTCCAGCCGGACAACGGATAATGGACGATGTGGCACTTCGGCCCGGCCCACAGCGTGGCCGCGTTCCAGCGCAAATCCTCCGGCATGTCTTCCGTCGGGATCACCGAGCGGTAGGTGGTGTGGCCCGATACGCGCGGCTTGCCGTCGCCGACCAGTTGCCGGCGCACATTCGACCACAACCCGTCCGCGCCGATCAGGGCGGCGCCTGAAATGCGGCTGCCGTCGGCAAGTTCAACGCTTACGGTGGTGCCGTCCTGGGTGTATGCAACGACTTCGCTGCTGGTCGCCAGTTCGACCAGTTCATGTTCCCGGCAGGCCTTGAGGAAAACGCCGTGCAGGTCGCCGCGATGGACGACTGCATAAGGATTGCCGAAACGCTGGCGGAAATCCTCGCCAAGGGGAATGGCGGTGATTTCCTCGCCACTCATGGCATCCATCAGCCGCAAGCTGTCAATGTAGACCGCCATCCTGCGGGCGTCGTCGCCGACACCGAGGAAGTCGAAGGCATGAAAGGCGTTGGGGCCAAGCTGGATGCCGGCGCCGATCTCCCCCAGTTCGGCTGCCTTTTCGAGGACGAGCGAGGCAATGCCGTGCCGGGCGAGCCCCATCGCGGTGGCAAGACCGCCAATGCCGCCACCGGCTATCAGGACACGGGTGCTGCCCATGGCCTATTCGGGCTCCGTCAGCGTCAGTTCGACCGGTGCGAGCCCGTCGATATGACCTTCGATATGGTCCCCGGCCGTGACCGGCCCGACACCCGCAGGCGTGCCGGTCAGGATCAGGTCGCCCGGTGCCAGGTGATAGAAGCCGGAGAGGTGGCTGATGATTTCGTCTGCCTTCCAGATCATCTCTTCAAGGCTTGCATCCTGGCGGGTTTCGCCATTGACGGTGAGGCGGATCGCCTGATCGGCAATGCTTCCGAAACTGCCGGCGGGGGTGATTTCGGCAATGATGGCGGATTTCTCCACATCCTTGCCGAGGTCCCAGGGGCGCTTCTTTTCACGTTCCGAAATCTGCAGGTCGCGGCGTGTCATGTCGAGGGCGCAGGCATAGCCATAGATCGCAGCCATCGCTTCATCGCGGGTTGCGCGAAACACCGGCCTGCCGATGGCAAGCGCCAGTTCCATCTCGTGATGGAAGTTGGTGGTGCCGGGCGGGTAGGGGGTTTTGGTGCCGGAAGGTGCAAAGGCGGCAGGTGCCTTGGTAAAGTAGAAGGGCGCTTCGCGGTCGACCTCATTCCCCATCTCCGCGGCATGCGCAGCGTAGTTGCGGCCGACACAGAAGATGCGGTTGACGGGGTAGAGCGCTGCCTCACCCTTCACCGGAATGCCGGGGGTTTGAAACGGCGGGAAAAGAAATTCGCTCATCGCGGACGTTCCTCGTAATAGCGCAGTCGTTCCTGCAGGGGGCGGTCGTGGATCTGCACCAGGAAGGATTCTTCCGCCGCCTGATGGTCGATTGCCGCGAAGACCGGGGCAGAGAACGTGCCCTTCGCCTTCCAGGCGATCGTCTCGCCATCGACGGTGGTGGTGCCGGAACCCCTGATGACATGAAAAACGGCGGATGTGGAGCGCCGTGGCGGGCTGACCTTCTGGCTTTCGGCAAGCATCATGGCGGTAAAGCCCATGGTCGGCAGCACGTCCTCGCCGGTTTCGGGATTGACGTAATCGAGCTCGGCGACCTCTCCGTCGCCGTATCTGGCCATTTCGCGCAGGGCTTCCTCGGTGCGCGACCAGGGATAGCGCATCATCGGGTAGCGCCGGATTTGCGTTCCCGCCCTGCGCGCCGGAGCAAGGCCGGAAGCGCGATATTCAACCTGGCTTGCATCGGGCCGGTTGCGCTGGGCCTGCAGTTCGGACTCGATGGCGTAGGAGCCCTCGAGATAGACAAAGAGCGGCAGGTCGAGCGCGTCGAGCCAGATCACCGGCTCGTTGCCGTCATGGCCGTGATCGTGCCACTCGCCACCCGGAGTCAGGACCAGATCGCCTTCCTCCATCGGCAGTTTCTCACCGTCGACGACCGTGTAGCCGCCCTTGCCCTCAACAATGATGCGCACCGCCGAAGGGGTGTGCTTGTGAGCGGGCGCCGTTTCGCCCGGGAGCAGCAGTTGCATGCCAATATAGATCGAGGAGGTTGCCTGCATGGCGCCGGTGCCCCGGCCCGGATCGGACAATACCAGCACGCGGCGCTCGGCCTTTTCGACGGGAGTCAGTTCGCCGGCCTTCAGCAGAAGAGGGCGCAGTTTTTCAAAATCCCAGTGTCCGGGTCTGGTGACCGGCCTCGGCGCATCATGGGGCAGCACGTTGCGCATCATCGGCCAGAGCGGAGCAACGCCTGCCTCACTCAGTGCGTCGCGATAGTCCTGCGGCAGTTCCTCCAGCGTTCCCAGTTTCGGGGCCATTGCGTTCTCCTCCCGGTCCGGCAATTCAATCCATCGATAATAATAAGTATGCGTACTATTAGCATGCTTGTCAACGGTGACGGCGGTGACTACTGTTTGCAAAAAAGGGACCAGGCTGGTCTGCCCGCATGCGGTTGCCGGCGGAGTGGTTGCAGGCAGGCAGGAAAATCAGGGAGCAGATGTTTGGAAATCTACGAGATGCCGGGACACCTGATCCGGCGCATGCAGCAGATTGCCGTTTCCATCTTTGCCGACCGGATTTCCAATGCGGGTTACGATCTGACGCCGGTGCAGTTTGCCTGCCTCAATGCGCTTGAGGCGCATCCCGGCGTCGATCAGGCAACACTCGCCGGTCTGATCGCCTATGACCGTGTCACCATTGGCGGCGTCGTCGACAGGCTTGAAGCCAAGGGGCTGGTGACGCGAACCGTCAACAAGAATGACCGGCGTTCGCGGGTGCTGAAGCTGACGGCGGCAGGAGCCGGCCTGTTGTCGGATACCAGACAGGTCGTGCGCCAAACCCAGGCCGACATCCTGCAGGGGCTGAGCGGCAAGGAGGCGGCAACCTTTGTCGAACTGTTGCAAAAGGCGGTTAGTGCTGCCGAAGGCGAAAGCCGTGCTCCGTTCAGACCGCGCGAGCCGGAAGCCCGGAAATAGGGCGCCAGGCTGCGACCCGGCTTGTGCAAAATAGTGCATATTGGATTTGACCTGCCGACTAGTTTAGTGTGAAATTGCTTCAAATCCCCGCTATTTTGTCTTCCTGCGCTGTTTACGGCGTGAATTAATACGTATACTTATCATACTCGGACTTGAATCCTGCCGCAGGTCCAGCTTACGGTGCCCGCATCGGGTGGCGAAACGAAAGCGACAGGTTTCCTGCCCTGGTAGTGAGAGTGTTGTGGTGCACGCCGTTTGCGTGCTCCGACCTACGGAGGAGAGACATGAGCAAATTTATCAAATCGCTGGCAGGTGCCGCGATCGGCGCCCTGATGGTTTCGACGGCCATTTCCAGTGCCCTGGCGCAGGAAGTAACGCTGAAGCTGCATCAGTTCCTGCCGGCCCAGGCGAACGTTCCCAAATACGTTCTGGATGTCTGGGCGGACAATGTGGAGAAGGGATCGGCCGGCCGTATCAAGGTGGAGCGCTATCCCTCGATGCAGTTGGGCGGCAAGCCGCCGGAACTGATCGACCAGGCGATTGACGGTGTGGCCGATGTGGTGTGGACGGTGGTCGGTTACACCCCCGGCCGTTTTCCGCGTACCGAGGTGTTCGAACTGCCCTTCATGGTGACCACGGCAGAACCTGCTTCCCGCGCCTATTGGGAAATGTTCGAAAAATACATGAAGGATGAGGAGTTCAAGGACGTTCACATCCTGGGGACCTGGGTTCACGGCCCCGGCATGATCCATTCCGACAAGCCGGTAAAGGTGCCTGCCGATCTCAACGGCATGAAAATCCGCGGTGCTTCGCGCACGGTCAACATGCTGCTGGCCGAGCTTGGTGCTGAATCGGTCGGCATGCCGGTTCCCGCCGTTCCGGAAGCCCTGTCGAAAGGCGTCATCAACGGCACGACCATTCCCTGGGAAGTGACGGCGGCGCTGAAGGTGCCGGAACTCGTGCACAACCACACGGAGTTCACCGGCCAGGCGCTTTATGATGTCACCTTCGTGCTGGCCATGAACAAGGCCAAGTATGAAAGCCTTCCTGATGATCTGAAAAAGGTGGTCGACGACAATTCCGGCATGGAGTTCTCGGCTTTCGCCGGCAAGACGCAGGAGTTCTATGACGGTCCGGCGCGTGAACTGGCGGTCAAGGCCGGCAACAACATCATCACGCTTTCCGCCGAGGAGACCGCCAAGTGGCGCGAAGCCGCCCAGCCGGTCTATGACACCTGGATCGCCGACATGGATTCCAAGGGCTACGACGGCAAGGCGCTGATCGAGGAAGCCCAGGCGCTCATCCAGAAATACTCCAAGTGATGTCGAGGGGCGGCACCGGTTGCCGCCCTTTTCCTATCTTGACGACCAAGGGCAGGGCTCAAGGCAGCACGTTCCGGATCGGCTCTCCAAAAGCCGCTGCGGTGCGTGCGCCATGGCCCGCAACTTTGTGACATGCGCAGGCTGGAACCACTGATACACAGGATTGCCAAGGCCATGGCCTATCTGGGCGGCATCGTTTTGCTTGCGCTGGTGGTCATCACGTGTCTGAGCGTTATCGGCCGCAACCTCAACAGCCTGGGCCATCTGCCATTTGTCGAGAATGCCGTGCCCGGTCTTGCCGGGATGTTGAGGGCGCTCGGCTCTATAAAGGGGGATTTCGAACTGGTGGAAGCGGGCATAGCCTTCTCGATCATGGCCTTTCTGCCCTGGTGCCAGATGACCGGGCGGCATGCGACTGTCGACGTGATGACGGCATTCATTCCCTCGCGCGCGAACCGGTTTCTCGATCTTGTCTGGGATGTGCTGTTCGCCTTTGTCATGGTGGTGATCACCTGGCGGCTCTATGTCGGCATGACCGACAAGATGCGCTACGGCGAAACCACGTTTCTGCTGCAGTTTCCGATCTGGTGGGCCTTTGCGCTCTGCCTGCTGGCGGCGGTAGTGGCAACACTGGTGACGGTTTACGTGGCGATGCAGAGGGTTGCCGGTTTTCTGCCGGGCGGCGGCCGGCCGGCCGCAAAGCATGAGGCGGGCAAATCGTGAGCAATTTCGACATCGGCCTCCTTTCGCTACCCGTACTCATGCTGCTGATCTTTCTGCGCATGCCGATCGGTCTTGCCATGCTGGTGGTGGGGCTCGGCGGCACGGCGATGATTACCGGCGGCTGGACGGTCGTGCTGGCGAAACTGAAGACCGAGACCTTCACGACCTTTTCGAGCTATTCGCTTTCCATCGTGCCGCTGTTCCTGCTGATGGGGCAGTTCGCGACGCTGGGCGGCATGTCGACGTCGCTGTTCAATGCGGCGGAAAGCTGGCTGGGACACCGGCGCGGCGGGGTCGCCATGGCGGCAGTTGGCGCCTGTGCCGGTTTCGGCGCGATCTGCGGTTCGTCGCTGGCAACGGCTGCCACCATGGGCCAGGTGGCGCTGCCGGAGTTGCGCCGCTACGGCTATCCCGGCGGGCTGTCGACCGCAACGCTTGCTGCCGGCGGCACGCTCGGCATTCTCATTCCGCCCTCGGTGGTGCTGGTCATCTATGCCATCCTGACCGAGCAGAACATCGCCAAGCTCTTCCTGTCGGCCTTTATTCCCGGCATCCTTGCGGCGGTCGGCTATATCCTCACCATCTCGATCTACATGCGGGTGTTTCCGAGTGCCGCGCAGATCCGCGAGCGGGTTCCCTATGGCGCGCGCTTCAAGGCGCTGTTCGATGTCTGGCCGGTATTGCTGGTCTTTTTCCTGGTGGTTGGCGGCATCTATCTGGGCTGGTTTACACCGACGGAAGCGGCCGCCATCGGTGCCGCCGGAACGGCAATCATCGCCTGGGCCAACCGGGCGCTGACCTTGAAAAGCGTGGCGGACTCGATCCTGGCAACGGCTTCCAGCACCGCGATGATCTTCCTGATCGTACTGGGTGCGGGCTTCTTCAATGCGTTTCTGGCGCTGACCCAGGTGCCACAGGAAGTCTCTTCCTTCATCGTTTCGCAGGGCTACAGCCCGTGGCTGGTGCTGACCATCATCCTGCTGCTCTATCTGGTATTCGGCTGCTTCATGGACAGCCTGTCGATGATCCTGCTGACGGTGCCGATCTTCTTCCCGATCATCATGGAACTGGATTTCGGCCTGACGGCAGAGGAAACGGCGATCTGGTTCGGCATTCTGGTGCTGATCGTGGTCGAGGTCGGGCTCATCACCCCGCCGGTCGGGATGAATCTCTTCGTCATCAATTCGATGGCGAAGGAAACGCCGATATACCACACCTACCGCGGCGTCATGCCATTCGTGACCACCGACGTGATCCGCGTCGGAATCCTGACCGCGTTTCCCGCGATCACTCTTGCCCTGATGCGGCTGCTCTACTGACCAGCCGCTGCGGCCGACGCCGGTCTCGCCTTTTCGAGGCGACCGCCCAGTTCCGACACCGCCTGATACTGGCTGAGAAAGACCTTCCCGGTCAGATGGCCGAAGAAGTCCGTCCTGCGAAGACGATCCATGACGGGACCTTTCACTTCCGACAGGTGCAGCGTCACGCCGAAATCCTTCAGCCTGTCGTTGATCGTCTCGAGTGATTCCAGCGCGCTCATGTCGATCGCGTTCACCGCCGGGC
>JAMLIH010000045.1 GCA_023954255.1 Phyllobacteriaceae bacterium
CCGTCGATTCGGCAGAACCATCGCGTTCACCCTGACCTTGTTCGATAGCTGCTGCAAGCGAATTCTTCCTGCGTCCGGGATATCTTTTGGAAACAAAAAGGCCGCCCCGAAGGGCGGCCTTTAGAATGTTGTTGCCTGAACGGCGAACGCCTGCGCGTTCTTACATCATGCCGCCCATTCCGCCCATGCCGCCCATGTCGGGCATGGCCGGGGCCGACTCTTTCTTCGGCGCTTCGGCAACCATGGCTTCGGTCGTGATCAGCAGACCGGCAATGGAAGCAGCGTCTTCCAGCGCGGTGCGGACCACTTTCACAGGATCGACGATACCCATGGTGATCATGTCGCCATATTCGCCGGTCTGGGCGTTGAAGCCGAAGGAGGCCGACTTCGATTCCAGAACCTTGCCCGCAACGATGGAAGCTTCCGCTCCGGCGTTGGTGGCAATCTGGCGAAGCGGCGCCTGCAGTGCGCGGCGGATGATGTTGATGCCGGCTTCCTGGTCGTCATTGGCGCCTTTGGCGTTGATGAAGATCGAAGCGCGGGCAAGGGCCGTGCCGCCGCCCGGAACGATGCCTTCTTCAACGGCAGCGCGGGTAGCGTTCAGTGCGTCGTCGACGCGGTCCTTACGCTCCTTCACTTCGACTTCGGTCGAGCCGCCAACGCGGATCACGGCAACGCCGCCGGCGAGTTTCGCCAGGCGTTCCTGCAGCTTCTCGCGGTCGTAGTCGGAAGTGGTTTCCTCGATCTGCTGCTTGATCTGGCCAACGCGGCCCTCGATCTCTTTTTTCTTGCCGGAGCCGTCGACGATGGTGGTGTTCTCCTTGGAGATTTCCACTTTCTTAGCAGTGCCGAGCATGTCGAGCGTGACGTTTTCGAGCTTGATGCCGAGGTCTTCCGAAATCACCTGGCCACCCGTCAGGACAGCGATGTCTTCGAGCATTGCCTTGCGGCGGTCGCCGAAGCCCGGTGCCTTGACGGCGGCGATTTTCAGGCCGCCACGCAGCTTGTTGACCACCAGCGTCGCCAGTGCCTCGCCTTCAACATCTTCCGCGATGATCAGCAGCGGGCGGGAAGACTGCACAACTGCTTCCAGGATCGGCAGCATGGCCTGCAGGTTGGAGAGTTTCTTCTCGTGCAGCAGGATGTAGGGATCTTCCAGATTGGCGATCATCTTGTCGGGGTTGGTGACGAAATAGGGCGACAGGTAGCCGCGGTCGAACTGCATGCCTTCGACGACTTCCAGTTCGGTTTCGGCGGTTTTCGCTTCCTCGACGGTGATGACGCCCTCATTGCCGACTTTCTGCATGGCGCTGGCGATCATCTCGCCGATTTCCTTTTCGCCATTGGCCGAAATCGTGCCGACCTGCGCGACTTCCTCGGAAGTCTTGATCTTCTTGGCTTTCTTCACGACGTCTGCAACGACCTCGGACACGGCCATGTCGACGCCGCGCTTCAGGTCCATCGGGTTCATGCCGGCGGCAACAGCCTTGGCGCCTTCGCGTACGATCGCCTGGGCCAGAACCGTGGCAGTGGTGGTGCCGTCACCGGCGATGTCGTTGGTTTTGGAAGCCACTTCGCGCACCATCTGGGCGCCCATGTTTTCGAACTTGTCTTCCAGTTCGATTTCCTTGGCAACGGTAACGCCGTCCTTGGTGATGCGCGGTGCGCCGAAGGATTTGTCGATCACGACGTTGCGGCCTTTCGGGCCAAGCGTCACTTTCACGGCATCGGCGAGGATGTCCACGCCTCTGAGCATGCGCTCACGGGCCGACTGGCCGAATTTCACTTCTTTTGCAGCCATTTGACTAGCTCCTGAATGGTTGGGGCGGCGCTTCTGGCAGCCCGGATTGGAAACGGGGCTGGCGTTAGCCGATCACGCCCATGATGTCGGATTCCTTCATGATCAGCACATCTTCGCCGCCGACCTTTACTTCGGTGCCGGACCATTTGCCGAACAGCACGCGATCGCCGACTTTCACGTCGAGCGGAACCAGCTTGCCGCTTTCGTCGCGGGCGCCGGAACCGACGGCAACGATTTCACCTTCGGAAGGCTTTTCCTGAGCCGTGTCGGGAAGAATGATACCGCCTGCGGTTTTCTCCTCGGATTCAACGCGGCGCACGACCACGCGGTCATGAAGCGGACGGAATTTCAATTTAGCCATCGTTATTTTCCCAATTGTCTGAACGATTTACCTGTTTCACACAGGGCTTGGAACGGGCCTGAGATGGGCCTCAAAAACTTTAGCACTCCCTGATGGAGAGTGCTAACAGGGGGGAGATAGGGGGCGGAAAGCCGCTTGTCAATGGAAGCGATTGCGGCAGCCTGGAAATTTGTGCCGGCGCAGCGGGGCTGCGGAAGGATGGTGCCGGCAGGGCGGCCGGCTTCAGGCGCTGTGGTCGCTTGTCTTGCCTGCTGCTTCATCCGCCTTGGCATAGAGGCGGATACTGCGCGCTGGCGAGATGAGATCCCCCATGCCGAAGGGCACGTCGAGATCCAGCAGGCCGGTGGCCTGATGGCGTTCGGAGACATCGGTTGCTACCAGCGTGCTGCCGGCCCTTGAGGCTGCCGGGACGATTTCCTCGCCTGCGCGCCGGTTCGATCCGGGCAGGTAGGCAAGCAGGCTGTCGGCCGGAGCGAGCAAGTGGCCGAAACGCCTGCCCGCGAGCTGGCGCAGGGTCTGTTTCGTCCCGCTGACGCCTGCCAGGGCGAAGGCAGTTCCCTGTTCGGCCAGGGCAAAGAACGGCTCCAGCCGCTCGCTGCTTCTGCCATTGAGGGTTTCGGTGGCGATCACCGCGATAAACCGCTCGGCCAGCTTGCGGTCGCTTTTCAGCTTGCGCGACAATACTTCCCAGTGATCCCCGTCCTCGCATTCCGGGCAGTGGAAACGGTAGAAGATGCTGGCGGTTTCGGAATCCTCGTCCAGCATGCGGCAGACCCTGGCCAGTTCGAACACCGCGAAATGATCGATCTCGGCTCTCTGCCGCGCGTCGAAAAAGGCCGCCAGTTCGCGCGTGGTCAGCTCTTCCCCCTTGATTTCGAGGCAAACAACCGCTTCGACATAGCCGATCTTGCGCGTCAGCAGGTTGATGACCGGCTGCAACTTGATGCGGAGCATGCCGGCCTCGAGCGCTTCGGTGACTTCACGCCGCCTCTGCTGGCGGTTCTTGCCGGCGCGTTTTTCGTCTTCCTTGCCGGTGACCAGACGCACCACATTCTCGTTTTCGAAATCGAGTGCCCAGTCGCGACGGCCGCCGGCTGCCTGTTTCGGATTGCTGCTGGCGTCTTCTCTCTTCTGGCTGCCGGCGCCGGAAAGCGCTGCCAACTGGCCAAGCAGGGTATCCTCCAGCTCGTCGAGCCGCTCGTCGAGGCGGGCAAACTGCTGCCGGTCGGGGTGGTCGCGCTCGATCTGGTCGAGCCGCCGAACGATATCGCTGTCATAGGAGGAAAAGGCGCCCAGCCTCTTGCGCATCAGGTAACCGGAGATCATCTGCCCGGCATAGATCGCCAGCACCATCAGGCAGCAGAACACCGCCGCCGCCACCATGGCGGTGTCGACCGCCGGCAGAATGAGCAGCGTGCGTGCCGCGATGGCGGCAAGCGCCGCGACAAGGGCAATCGCAAGGGGCAGAACGGTTTTGCCGAGCAAACGCATGACTGGGGCTCTCCGCGGCCGCGGCGGCACAGAACTGCCGCCCCGCCAGTAAACTCACCCTTAGTAAACACCAAGCAGCCGGCTTCTGAAAGCCTATCCCGCTTCGATGGTAAGCAAACATGCTTAAACGCCTGTCCCGGGCGGGATCTCGGGCAGGGCTTCGGCCTGTGCCGTGCCGGTGTGACTTTGACTTGCAACTCCCGCCGCACTCTGGTCATAAGGGCGCATCGCCACCGAGCGGCAAGCGCCGGAAGTTGGAAGGACGCGGAATGAACACGGTTGCCCCGGCAACGAACGCCTCTGAAGTTCCCCGGATACGGGGCCTTTCGCAGATTGCCGGCGGCTACGACCTGCTTTTGTGCGATGTATGGGGTGTGCTGCATAACGGGCTGGAGGCAAAGCCGCCCGCCATCGCCGCCCTTTCCGCCTTCCGCCAGACCGGCGGCACGGTGATCATGATCACCAATGCACCGCGCCAGCGCAAATCGGTGTTTGCCCAACTGACGAGGCTCGGCGTTCCCGATGGCACGTACGATACCGTCGTGACTTCCGGCGACGTGACCCGCAACCTGATTGAGGAGGGCCCGGCCAGGATACTTCACATCGGCACGGAAAAGGACCTCAACCTGTTCGAGGGAATGGATGTCCAACTGGTCGGCGAGGAAGAGGCGGAAATCATCGTCTGCTCCGGCCCCTGGGACGAGCAGACCGAAACGCCGGAAGACTACACCGGGCTTCTCACCCGGTTGAAGCAGCGCGATCTGAGTTTCATTTGCGCCAATCCGGACATCGTCGTCGAGCTTGGCGACCGCCTGATCTACTGCGCCGGCGCCCTTGCCCGCGAATATGAGCGGCTGGGCGGCAGGACGCAGATCGCCGGCAAGCCCCATCGTCCGATTTACGATCTGGCGGTTTCCGAAGCTGAGCGCATCGCCGGCAGGGCCTTCGACAAGCGCCGCATTCTGGCAATCGGCGACGGCATGCCGACCGATGTGGCGGGTGCAGCCGCCTATGGCCTGGATGTCCTCTATATCAGCGGTGGCATTCACGCCCATGACTATGGCACGCCGGACGAACCCGATCATGACCGTCTTGGCCGGTTCCTTGCAAAGCACGGCGCGCAGCCGGTGGCCTACATGCCCCGGCTGGAATGGTAGGGTTGCGTGTTGGCCGCCATGGAAAGGGTTTTGACCAACTGGCATGCTTCCTCCGACAGCCTGCCTGCCGGCCTGAAGGGCGGCGTGGTGGCGATCGGTAATTTCGATGGCGTGCATCTGGGCCACCGCGCGGTACTGAGGCAAACGCTCGACATCGCCCGTGCCAACGCAGTCCCGGCACTGGCGCTCACTTTTGAACCCCATCCCAGAACCTTCTTCCGGCCGCAGCAGCCGGTGTTCCGGCTGACTGACGCAAGGCGCAAGGCCGAACTGCTGCTGGATGCCGGCATGGATGGCGTGATCAGCGAGGCCTTTGACAGGGATCTTGCCGAATTGACGCCGGATGATTTTGTCGAAAGGCAGCTTCTGCACGGCCTTGGGGCCTCGCATGTCATTGCCGGCCATGACTTCCACTTCGGCAGGAACCGAGCGGGAACGCCGGAGCTGCTGAAGCAGCAGGGCGACCGGCACGGCTTTGCCGTGACGCTGGTCGATCCCTTCAGCGATCCCGTCCAGCCAGGCGAAATCGTGTCGTCTTCGCGCATCAGGCAGGCTCTTGGCGAAGGCGATATCGCCACCGCCAACCGGCTGCTGGACCGGCCATATGATGTATCGGGCACTGTCGTTGAAGGTGCGAAACTCGGCCGCACGCTTGGCTATCCCACCGCCAATCTGAAACTGCCGGAAGAGACCGGGCTGCGCCACGGCATCTATGCCGTCCGTCTCAGGCGCGCCGACGGCAGTCTGCATGACGGCGTGGCGAGTTTTGGCCGCAGGCCCACCTTCGACAATGGCGCACCGCTGCTGGAAACCTTCGTTTTCGATTTTTCAGATGACCTCTATGGCGAGGAAATCGGCATTCTCTTTCATGGCTGGATCAGGCCGGAAGAGAAGTTCGACAGTGCCGAAGCCCTGATCGTAGAGATGGACAGGGACAGCGATGTCGCCCGTGCCATTCTGGCTGCCATTCCGCCTGCTGCAGTCAACGGGGCCGGATGACGGCGCTTGCCGCAAAACGCCGGCGCATCCTGCTGACCGGCGGCACTTCGGGCATCGGCCTCGAACTTGCCCGCCGCTGGGCCGACCGCCACGACATCGTGATCACCGGACGTTCCCTTTCCGGCGATCTTGCGGCGCTGATGCGGAACCGTCCCGGTGTGACCCATGTGGTGGCGGATCAGGCAAAGCCGGAAAAAGCGGCGGCGCAGATCATGGCGGCGCTCGCCGGACGCGGCTGGGAATCGCTCGATCATGCTGTCCTCAATGCCGCAACCGGCTATGCCGCCGATCCGGCCAGTGAAGAGACTGCCCGCCTGTTGGAAACCCTCGACACCAACCTGACGGCGACCATGCTGTTCGCCCATCATCTCTTCCCATTGCTCGAAGCGGGCAGGGGATCGCTGACGCTGATCGGTTCGACGGCCCATCGCGGCGCGCCTGCCTTTGCCAGCTATGCCGCTACCAAGGCGGGGATCAACGGCTTTGCCCGCTCCCTGCGCGAGGAATGGCGCGGCAGGATCATCGTGCAGGTTCTCCATCCGGGTCCCACCCGCACAACGATGCACAAGAAGGCCGGGCTCGACACGGGCAGGGCAGGCGCGTTCTTTACGCCGCCTGCTGCGATGGCGGCGATGATCGATCATGCCATTGCCCGCCGGGTTGGCGGCCGCAAACTCTCCTTCCTGCGATACTGGTCGGGCGAAAGCCTGCTGGCGCGAGGATTGTGAGGTGCGATGAAACGGGCACTGATCACCGGAGCCTCCATGGGCCTTGGAAAGGCATTTGCGGAAATTCTGTCACGCGACGGTTGGGAACTGGTGACTGTAGACCGGCAGCCTGACGGTGATGACAGCGTGCATGGTCCGGCGGCGGTGCGGTTCCAGTGTGATCTTTCCGTCCCCGACGAGGTCGCAAAACTGCTGGAGGCGCTCAAGCAGGGCGAGGGTTTCGATCTTGCCATTCTCAATGCCGGTGCCAGTGCCACCGGCCGGTTCGAGACAATCGATCCGGCGGTAATTCCCAGGCTCGTCCATCTCAACGCCTTCGCACCCATGGCACTTGCCACAGGCCTTGCCGGTGCGGGCAGGCTTAACGCCGGTTCCAACCTGCTGTTCATCTCTTCTCTGTCGCATTTCACAGGCTATCCCGGCGCGTCGGTATATGCAGCCACCAAGGACGCCGTTGCCATCTATGCGAAGAGCATCCGAAAGCCATTCGCAGCAAAGGGCATTTCGGTCAGTTGTGCCTTTCCCGGTCCGCTGCGCACCGCCCATGCCGAGCGCCATGCCCCGAAGGGTGCAAAAGCGGAGAAGCGCATGACCCCCGAAGAAGCGGCGGAGAAAATCCTGACTGCCGCCCTCGCCGGCAGAAAGACCATCATACCGGGCTTCGGGCCGAAACTGTTTTCGCTTGCAGGCAGGGCATTTCCCGCCGTCACGGTCCGGGCCATGCGCCGTCTGATCTATGATCGCCTCGACCGCGACGTGTGGTGACCGCCTGCAGGGAGGATTCCCGCAGTAGTTTACCCTTTATTCGCCGGTTTCATGCTGCTATGGAGGCGCCATGAAAACGCGCCGCATCATCGCATTCGCCATTCGAATTACTGGCCCGGTCCCGGCCTGAGCCATCCTGGCCAGCCGGGTCCCGGGAAGCGTTGCCCATCGGGCTGTTTCGGCGCATGCCATTCAGCCTTTTCCCAAAAAGTTCGAGTAAACCGCAAGGTTTTCGCCGCTTGAGATCAAGCGGACATGCATTGACCGAGAAACATGACTGAAGAAAACAAACCCGACCGCGACTGGTCTGAAACCCTTTACCTGCCCACAACCGAATTTCCGATGCGCGCCGGCCTGCCGAAGAAGGAGCCGGAAATCGTCGCCCGCTGGCAGGAAATGGACCTCTACCGCCTGCTGCGCGAAGACGCCAGGGACCGCCCGCTCTACGTGCTGCATGACGGCCCGCCCTACGCCAATGGCAACATCCATATCGGCCACGCGCTCAACAAGATCCTGAAGGATGTCATCACCCGCTCCTTCCAGATGCGCGGCTACAATTCCAACTACGTGCCGGGCTGGGACTGCCACGGCCTGCCGATCGAATGGAAGATCGAGGAGCAGTACCGCGCCAAGGGCAGGAACAAGGACGAGGTGCCGGTCAACGAGTTCCGCCGGGAATGCCGTGAGTTCGCCCAGCACTGGATCGATGTCCAGACCGAGGAGTTCAAGCGTCTCGGCATCGAGGGCGATTTCAAGAAGCCCTACACCACGATGAACTTCCATGCCGAGGCCCGCATCGCCGGTGAATTGTTGAAGTTCGCTACATCCGGTCAGCTCTATCGCGGCTCGAAGCCGGTGATGTGGTCGGTGGTCGAGCGCACCGCGCTGGCCGAAGCCGAGGTCGAGTATCAGGACTACGAGTCCGACACGATCTGGGTGAAGTTTCCTGTAATGGGTGCAAGTTCCGGTCAGATGGTAACCACAGATGGCCTCCCTGGAGCTTGGGAAAAGATCAACGAATTGACTTCGGCTTTCGTCGTTATCTGGACGACGACGCCCTGGACTATCCCCGGCAACCGAGCAATCTCGTTTTCACCTCGTATCGACTATGGCCTCTATGAAATCACGGCGGCTGAAAACGAGTTTGGACCGCAGCCTGGTGAAAAGCTGATCTTTGCCGACAAGCTGGCGGCGGAATCCTTTGAAAAGGCCAAGCTGGAATACAAGCGCCTATCTGGCGTCACGACAGACGAACTGAGGGACATCCATTGCGCCCATCCGCTCAAGGGGCTTGGCGGCGGTTACGATTTCGCCGTGCCGCTGCTGGCTGGCGATCATGTTACCGATGATGCCGGTACCGGCTTCGTCCACACTGCCCCCGGCCATGGCCGCGAGGACTTTGATGCCTGGATGGAAAATGCCCGCGATCTGGAAGCGCGCGGCATTTCCGCCGCCATCCCCTTCACCGTCGACGATGCAGGCTATTTCACCAAGGATGCGCCGGGCTTCGGCCCCGGTCGCGAAGGCGGACCTGCCCGCGTCATCGACGACAAGGGCAAGAAGGGCGATGCCAACCAGGCCGTCATCACCGCGCTGATCGAGGCCGGCAGGCTGTTCGCGCGTGGCCGCCTGAAACACACCTATCCCCATTCCTGGCGCTCGAAGAAGCCGGTCATCTTCCGCAACACGCCGCAATGGTTCGTCTACATGGACAAGGATCTGGGCGACGGATCGACCCTGCGCTCCCGCGCGCTCAAGGCCATTGACGACACCCGCTTCGTGCCGTCTGCCGGTCAGGCGCGCCTGCGCTCGATGATCGCCGAACGCCCTGACTGGGTACTGTCACGCCAGCGGGCCTGGGGCGTGCCGATCTGCGTCTTCGCCGACGCGGAAGGCAATGTCCTGAAGGACGAGGCGGTCAATGCCCGCATCCTCGAAGCCTTCGAGGCCGAAGGGGCGGACGCCTGGTTTGCCGACGGCGCCAAGGAGCGCTTCCTCGGCAATGACCACGATCCGGCGACATGGAACCAGGTCACCGACATTCTCGACGTCTGGTTCGATTCAGGCTCGACCCATGCCTTCACCCTGGAAGATCGCGACGACCTGAAATGGCCGGCCGATGTCTATCTCGAAGGTTCCGACCAGCATCGCGGCTGGTTCCACTCCTCGCTGCTGGAAAGCTGTGGAACGCGCGGCCGCGCGCCCTACGACACTGTCATCACCCATGGTTTCACCATGGCCGAGGACGGCCGCAAGATGTCGAAGTCGCTGGGCAATCAGGTCTTCCCGCAGGACGTGATGAACCAGTCAGGCGCCGACATCCTGCGTCTTTGGGTCATGACGACCGACTACTGGGAGGACCAGCGCCTCGGCCAGAACGTCATTCAGACCAACATCGACGCCTACCGAAAGCTCAGGAACACCATCCGCTGGATGCTCGGCACGCTTGCCCACGATGCGGGCGACGAGGTGGCGCATGCCGACATGCCGGAACTGGAGCGGCTCATGCTGCACCGGCTGTGCGAGCTCGATGGCGTCGTCAACACCGGCTACGACAATTTCGACTTCAAGCGCATCGCCCACCATCTGCTCGACTTCATGGTCACAGACCTGTCGGCCTTCTATTTCGACATCCGCAAGGACGCGCTCTACTGCGATGCGCCGTCGAGCCTGCGGCGCAAGGCAGCAATCCATGTTGTACGTCTGATCTTCGACCGCCTGGCGACCTGGCTTGCGCCCATGCTGCCCTTCACCATGGAGGAGGCCTGGCTCGAGCGCTATCCTGATGCCCGTTCGGTTCATCTGGAACAGTTCCGCGAGTGCCCTGAAGAATGGCGCGACGAGAAGCTGGCGGCCAAATGGAAGAAGGTTCGCCGGGTGCGCCGCGTGGTCACCGGCGCGCTGGAGATCGAGCGCCGCGAAAAGCGCATCGGTTCCTCGCTGGAATCGGCTCCCGCCGTCCATGTCACCGACGGCGAACTGGCGTCGGCGGTCGAAGGGCTAGATCTTGCCGAGATCTGCATCACCAGCCAGATCGAGGTGACGGCAGATGCGGCGCCGGACGGCGCTTTCACGCTTGATGAAGTCAGCGGCGTTGCCGTGGTCCACAAGCCGGCGCAGGGCAAAAAATGCGCCCGTTCCTGGCGGATTCTGCCGGAAGTGGGCAGCGATGCCGACTATCCCGAGCTTTCCCTGCGGGATGTGGCAGCGATGCGCGAGATCGACGCAAGGGGCTGAACAGGGTCCTGCATATCGTTTGATGCGGCAGGTATTCGAAGCCTGCCGCGTTAACCCCGTTGCCGGTTTGTCCATGGTTTTGCCGGGATTTGCGCCGCCGCGCGGAGCTGTCGCATTGATTCAGCGTCAATAATGCGATATTTTCGACGTCTGCCGGAAATACGCCGTATTTCCCGCTATGCATGCGCCCGATATTGAAAAATCTCGATGAACGCGGACCGGAAACGGTTACAGGGTGCGTTGAAGCTCAGGGGAGCGTAAGTGGATAAAGGTAAATCCATTTTGGTAATGGCCGGTGGATTGCTGGCATGCTCGCTGCTTGCCGGCTGCGTTGGCGGTACGACCTATGGAACCGGCGAAGCCCAGGAAAAGGCGACGGTCGATGACCTTGTCAACATCCTCGCGCTCCGCAAGAAACGAACCGCCACAATCGATTACGATCCCCGTCCCGATCTGGTCGTTCCGGAAGACAAGCAATTGGTCGAGCCGGCACAAAAGACGGCTGCAGATGATCAGCAATGGCCTGAAACGCCTGAGGATCGGATTGCCCGCATCCGGGATGAAGCCGAGTCAGTGCGCGGCAATGTCATCGAGGAACTCCGCTTCGCCAAGTCGCAGAAGGCCTATCAGTCCGTTTCCGATGCCCCGAAGGGGCAGGGTATTCCCAATGTGAGTTGCGATCCAAGCGGCATTTCCATGCGCAAATGTACCCCTGCGGAGATCTCGAAGGCGGTCCGTAGCGAACGCAAGGAAATCGCTTCCGTCGGCAAGACGGGCCATCAGCGCCGCTATCTGACCGAGCCGCCGCTCGAATACCGCACCTATTCCAATGATGCGCCGATCGGCGACCAGGGTTATACGGAAGAGGAACTGGCGCGCGCCGAGGCAGAGCGCAAGCGCCGCGAACTCCTGGAAGCCACGAAACCGAGCCTCTAGGGTTTTCCGCCTCCGCTTATTTCCGCAATTGCCGGAAGAATTCCGTCAACAGCGCGTTGGCGCGGCTTTCCTGTATTCCCGAATAGACTTCCGGCCGGTGGTGGCAGATGGCGCTTGAAAAGAAGCGCGTGCCGTTTTCCACTGCTCCTCCCTTCTCATCCGCCGCCGCGAAATAAAGCCGCTCGATGCGCGCAAAGCTGATGGCGCCGGCGCACATGGCGCAGGGCTCGAGCGTTACCGTAAGATCGCAGCCCGCCAGCCGCTCGCTTTCAAGCGCCAGGCAGGCTTCCCGGATCGCCAGTATTTCTGCATGCGCCGTCGGGTCGTTGAGTTCGCGTGTCCGGTTGCCGGTCCGGGCAATCAGCCTGTTGCCCTTTGAAACCACGGCGCCCACGGGTATCTCGCCGCGCTCGCCTGCGGCGACGGCTTCCTCCATGGCAATGTCCATCCAGCCGCTCAAGTCATGCTCCGATTTCTGCGCCATTTTCTGCGCCATGTGGCGGTTGGTATCTGTTCGCGGTGCCGAAAAGCGTCTGGATCGTTTCACGTTTCGTCAGCGGCGCAAGCCGGGGACAACGATTTAATCCGTTGGTTTTGTTTGAGCATTCGGGCTTTTTCCGATTTCGTCAAACCCCGAATTGCTCTAAATCATCCCGTCATGCAAGACAAACCCGAAACAGCACAAACGCCGGCTGCGGAAGAAGACAGGCCGGAGCGCATCGCCAAGCGCATGGCGCGGGCTGGGCTGTGTTCGCGCAGGGAGGCGGAAGCCTGGATTGCCGCCGGCCGGGTCAAACTCAACGGCAAGGTGCTGCATACGCCTGCGGTGACCGTGACGAACGCCGACCGGATCGAGGTCGACGGAGAAGCGCTGCGGTCGAAGGATCGCACAAGGCTCTGGCTCTACCACAAGCCGGCAGGGCTGGTGACCACCAACCGCGATCCCGAAGGCCGTAGAACGGTGTTCGATGCCCTGCCGGAAAACCTGCCACGCGTCATTTCCGTGGGCAGGCTCGACATCAATACCGAGGGCCTGATGCTGCTGACCAATGATGGCGGTCTGGCGCGGGTTCTGGAATTGCCGGAAACCGGCTGGTTGCGCCGTTACCGGGTGCGTGTCCATGGTTCGGTGACCCAGCCGCAACTCGATGCCCTTCAGGACGGCATCGCCGTGGAAGGCGTTCTCTATGGTTCCATCGAGGCGATACTGGAGCGCGTGCAGGGCAGCAACGCCTGGATCACCATGGCATTCCGTGAAGGCAAGAACCGCGAGGTGAAGCAGGTGCTGGGCGCACTTGGGCTGACCGTTACCCGCCTGATCCGCATTTCCTACGGCCCATTTCAGCTAGGTGATATGGAAACCGGCACCGTACGGGAAATCCGGGGCCGGACCCTGCGCGACCAGCTTGGCGCGCGGCTGATCGAAAAGGCCGGTGCGCAGTTCGAGAGTGCCATGCCGAAGGCGGAAAAGCCCGCGCCGGCCGGCTCGAAAAATCATGCGGCCGGAAAAAAGGACGGTGGCGGCAAACAGCGCAAGGGTGCCACCCGCGCTTCTTCCACCGAGCAGGCGCTCGGCAAGCTGTCGACACGGCCCCGCAAGGCGGCAAGGAAGCCCGCAGGTTCGATATCTCGAAAGGGAAAACCCGGTGCGGATCGTCGGCGGTAGGTTCGGCGGCCGACGGCTGGCGGGCCCGAAATCGGACAGGGTTCGCCCGACCAGCGACCGCACCCGCGAAAGCCTGTTCAACATCCTGTCCGGCCGTCTCGATCTTGCCGGCAAGCGGGTGATCGACCTGTTTGCGGGAACCGGGGCGCTCGGCCTCGAAGCGCTGTCGCGCGGTGCAGCCTATGCCCTCTTTGTCGACGACAGTGCCGAGGGCAGGGCACTCCTGAGAACCAATATCGAGCAGTTGGGTCTGCAGGGCAGCACCCGGATTTTCAGGCGCGATGCAACCCGGCTCGGCCCGTGCGGAAACATGCTGCCTTACGATATGGCCTTTCTCGACCCACCCTATGGCAGGGAATTGGGAGTGCGTGCTCTGGCGGCACTGCGCGAGGGGCATTGGCTGACGCAGGATGCCATCATCGTGCTGGAGGAAAGCGCTGCCGCGATGCCGGCTGAAGTTGAAGGCTACGAAATGCTGGACAATCGTATCTATGGCGACACCGCGATCGCCATTCTTTCGCCACTCCAAACCTGAATGGCTTTTGCAACATTCGCCATTGTGGCTCGCTGCGTTTCAACGCCTTGTGATTGAAACCGGCAATTTGTCCTGTTCATTTGCCCTCAGCCCGGTATGATTCCGGTCCTGACCAGACATCGGGAGGCTCCCATAGAAAGCATTCGGATTCGTCTCGCCGCCATTTTGCTGCTGGCGTTTTCAGTTCTGCCCGTGCCCGCTTCGGCAACGGGCGATGCCGGCAAACCGGATGTCTCGCGCTTTCAACTTGCCAACGGCATGGAAGTCGTTGTCATCCCCGACCGGCGTGCGCCGGTGGTTACCCACATGGTCTGGTACAAAAGCGGGTCCTCCGACGATCCGCCGGGCAAGTCCGGTCTGGCGCATTTTCTCGAACATCTGATGTTCAAGGGTACGAAGAACGTTCCGGCCGGGGAATTCTCCCGCAAGGTGGCCGAAATCGGCGGGCAGGAAAACGCCTTCACCACCGTGGACTTCACCGCCTACTATCAGAAGATATCACCTGAAGCGCTTGAAATGGTCATGTTTCACGAGGCCGACCGCATGGCCAATCTGGTGCTGACGGAAGAGGTTATCGCGCCGGAGAAGAATGTGGTTCTGGAGGAGCGGCGCTCGCGGGTCGATTCGAGCCCTGCCAGTGTCCTTGGCGAAACCGTCGCTGCCCTGCTTTACAAGCACCATCCCTACGGCACGCCGATCATCGGCTGGGAGCACGAAATCAGGGAGTTGACGCTTGACGATGCGATGGGCTTCTACAAGGCTCACTACCGGCCCGACAATGCGGTGCTGGTGGTTGCCGGCGATGTCGAGGCGCAGCAGGTGCTGGCACTTGCCGAGGCAAACTATGGCCGGCTTTCGCCGGGCGAAGGCGCGGTTCCCGTCAATACCATCGAGGAGCCTGAGCCGGTGGCTGCCCGGTTTGCCGAATATTTCGACGAACGGGTGACGACGCCTTCCTTCGAGCGCTACTATCTCGTTCCTTCCTATCAGACCGGCCAGCCCGGTGAGGCGGAGGCGCTCGATCTGCTGGCATCGATCCTCGGCGGCTCAAGCACGGCACGCCTGTACCGCAAGCTGATCGTGGAAGATGAAGTAGCCACGTCGGCGGGTGCTTGGTTTCAGGGGGCTTCCCGCGGCCTGACCCGTTTCGGCCTGTTTGGAAGACCGCGCGGCAAGCACAGCGTGGAAGATGTCGAGATGGCGATCGCCAAAGTCCTGGAGGACATCATGGAGCATGGCGTTACCCAGGAGGAACTGGACCGACAGCGCAACGCGCTGGTCAAGAGCGTCATCTTCGAACGCGACAGCCAGACAACGCTGGCTCGCCTCTACGGCACGGTTCTGTCGCTCGGCGGAACGGTGGAGGACATCCATGAATGGCCGCAGCGGCTCGCAGCCGTCACCGTGGAGGATATCAATCAGGTGGCGCGCAAATACCTGCGCCCGCACCGCTCGGTCACTTCCTATCTGAGGCCCAAGCCATGACCCGCCGCAATCCGCTCCGCATCATGCTGCTGCGCACGCTGCTGGCTGGGCTGGCTGGCCTCGCAGTGCTGGCCGCCGTTGTCGCAGCCCGTGCTGCCGACATCCGCACGATGACCTCTCCCTCCGGCATCGGCTTCTGGATCGTCGAGGACTACACGGTGCCGATCGTTACCCTGTCGTTTGAATTCGACGGCGGCGCCAACCAGGATCCGGCGGGAAAGGCCGGTCTTTCCGCAGTACTCGCGGCGATGATGGACGAGGGTGCCGACGGCATGAGTACGGCCGAACTCAAGGCCGAGCTTGAGGCGCGCGGCATTGACATGGGATTTTCATCCGGCCGCGATGCGCTCTCCGGTGGCATGCAGGTTCTGGCCGGCGAGGTTGAGGGTGCCTTTTCGCTGCTTGCCGGTATCTTCGCCAGGCCGGCCTTCGAGGAACAGTCGCTGGAACGCATCCGTGCCGGCTTCATCCAGCAGGCGGTACGCGGCAAAACAAGTCCGGCCGCGATCCTGGGCGACGCCATGCGGGAAGGCCTCTTCTCCGGACACCCCTATGGCCTCAGCCCGCGCGGAGACGAGCGTACGCTCGCCCGCATCACCCGTCGCGACATCGTCGAGCAGCACCAGCGCCTGCTGGCCCGCAGCAACGTCACCATCGGCATCGTCGGCGCCATCGCGCCGGAGGATGCGGCAAGGCTGGTCGATGTCGCCTTCGCCGGCCTGCCGCAAACCGCAGTGCTCGACCCCGTCGACGATGTTGTGCCGGTATTCGGCTTCCGCAAGCATATCGAGTTTGACACCCCCCAGACCACGGTTTCGGTTGCCCTGCCGGGTCCCCGGCGCGCCGATCCCGATTTCTTTGCCGCCTATCTGATGAACCATGTTCTCGGCGGCGGAAGCTTCTCCTCCCGGCTTTATGACGAAATCCGGGAAAAACGCGGCCTCGTCTACAGCGTCGGCTCGGACCTAGCCACGCTCGGCCACAGCGCCTACCTTTCCGCCGGATTTTCCACGCGGCCCGACCAGGCAGGTCAGGCGCTCGATCTCCTGCTGGCCGAAATCGGCCGCATGGCGGAGGAAGGGCCTAGTGCTGAGGAGCTTGAGGCCGCCAGAAAGTTTGTTCTCGGCGCCTATGCGATCAACAACCTCGACACGTCGGCCAAGATTGCTGACGGGCTTGTACGGCTGCAGACCGAGGGCCTGCCCGTCGACTATATCGACAGGCGGGGGCAATACATCAATGCGGTGACGCTGCAGGATGTCAGGGAGGTCGCCTCGCGCCTGCTCTCCGTGCCACCGGCCATCGTCACCATCGGCCCCGTGCCGCTCAAGCAGGATGCGTCGTCGAATTGAACGCATGCCACGCAATGGACCGGCGAGCGAGCTTTGTGTATGGGCGTTCCGCATAACACGGGAAAGGCACAGATGAGTCATCGGCAGACGGTTGCCTTGGCATTGGGCGGCGGCGGTGCGCGCGGCATCGCCCATGTTCATGTTCTGAAGGCATTTGACGATCTGGGTATAAGGCCGGCGGCGATCTCCGGCTCCTCCATCGGCGCGATTGTCGGTGCAGGGTATGCCTCGGGCATGTCCGGCGAGCAGATCGAGGAACTGATGCTTTCAGCCTTCGGCAACCGTGCTGCGGTCTTTGCCAGTTTGTGGAAACTGCGGCCCCAGCCGCTGCGCGCCTTTTCCGGCCCAGGAAACTTCGGCCAGATGGATATCGAGAAGGTGCTCGATGTTTTCCTGCCCGAAACCTATCCCAAATCCTTCGAGGAACTTTCCATTCCACTGAAGATCACCGGCACGGATTATTACGGCAACGCGCTGAAAGTGCTCGAGAGCGGTGACCTGCGCAAGGCGGTGGCCGCATCCGCCGCCATTCCGGTTGTCTTCGTCCCGGTCGTCATCGATGGTTGCGTGCTGATCGATGGCGGCATCAACAACCCCCTGCCATTCGATCTGCTCGATGCTTCACGGCACAGGGTCGTTGCCGTCGACGTTGTCGGCCTGCCCATGGGTGCGCCGGGCAAGCTGCCCTCGCGCATCGATTCCGCCTTCGGGGCCAGCCAGTTGATGATGCAGTCGATTACCGCGCTGAAGCTGAAATCGCATCCGCCGGACCTGTTCTTGCGGCCCAAGGTCGACGCCTACCGGGTGCTCGACTTCCTCAAGGCGCGCGAAATCCTGACCGAAACCGCCTCTATCTATGACGAGACGCGGCGCGGCCTGGAACGGCTGCTGGAAGCAGAAGCCGTTGCCGGCTGATACAGCTCACAGTCCGGCGCCGCGGCCGGAAGAGAAGGGCGAATTGGCAACCGGCGGCACATAGACGCTGATGCCCTCCTTCGCTGCCTGGTGCGGCAGCTTGCGCAGCACCCAGAAGCAGGCGACGAGCGCCAGAACGCCGAACACCGCACCGCCAAGACCCCAGCCGATGATGATGCCCTCTGCACCCCAGCGGCTGCCGACATGGGCAAACGGAATGACGCCCAGCGTTGCCCGGCCCCAGTTGAAGACGGTCGAATAGACCGGATGGTCGAGATTGTTGAAGGCGGCATTGGCAACGAACAGAACGCCGGTGAAGATCTGCGTTCCTGCAACGAAATAGCAGAAGACCCGATCATCTGCTGTGCATCACCCTCTGCGCCGAAGACCAGTGTGATCGGCGTCTTGAGTACGGCCAGCAGTGCCCACATGGCGGCGACATAGACCAGCGTGAAGACAAGCGAATCGCGCATGGTGCTGTTGACCCTGTCGAGGCGGCCGGCGCCGTAGTTCTGCGCCAGGATCGGGCCGACGGCACCGGAAAGCGCGAAGATCGCCGCAAAGGCAAGCGGGATGATTCGCCCGACAATTGCCCATCCTGCAACCGCGTCGTCGCCGAAACCGGCAACGGTGCTGGTGACATAGGCATTGCCGACCGGGGTTGCCACCTGGGTCAGGACGGCGGGACCTGCGATGCGGAAGAAGGGCGAGGCGAAGGCGTGCAGTTCCTCGGCATTCGGCATCCGTACCATGTCATGCACCCGGATCGTGCCGTGAAAGCCGACCAGCACGAACATCACCCGCACGATCACGACGGAGATCGCGGCCCCGGTAACGCCGAGATCGAAGTAGAAGATCAGCAGCGGGTCGAAGGCTGCAGCCGAAACGCCGGAGGAAAGCGTCACATACATTGCCCGCTTGGCATCCCCCTTGGCGCGCAGCAGGCCGGCGCTCGCCATGCCGATGCCGAGCAGGGGGATCGAGGGGATGGTGATCGACATGAAGCCGGCAGCGATTTCCTTGGTACGGCCTTCGGCGCCGAGCAGGTCGAGCGCCCATCCGATGGCCGCATAAAGAATGATTGCCATGATGATCGACACCGCCAGCATGAAGATCAGCGATGCGCCGGCATAGGCCTTTGCCCGCCGTTCGTTGCCGGAGCCGATTGCCCGCGCCGTCAGGGCGCCGGCGGCAATGGTAAAGCCGATACACACCGAAACGGCAAAGAACATGATGGTCGAGGCATAGCCGATGGCCGCCGCCAGCTCCTGCTGGCCAAGCAGGGAGATGTAGAACAGGTTGGCGAGATCGACCAGAAAGATGGCGACCAGACCGAGCGCGCCGGTGGTAGACATCACCACCACATGGCGCATGGTCGATCCGGTCAGGAAGGCCGGGCCGCTTTGTACGGGTGCGGATGGTTTTCTTGCCAAGGTTGAGATTCCTGTTGAAACATCGAGCGATAATACACAAGTCGTGCCTCCTGCGCCCTGGCGCGCTGCCTGTCAACAAAGGCTTGATTGCCACGGCCTTGATGCGGGCGCACCAACGCCCTATGGAACGCAGCATCCTGTTGCGTGCTGAGAAAGGAACACCGTTTGGTGGTTGAGCTTGAAAGCCTGGAAGAAAACGCAGAGCGCCTGGTATCCGCCGCGCTGAAGGCCGGTGCCGATCAGTGCGATGTTGTCGTCACCAAGGGGCAGTCCGTCGGCGTCTCCGTGCGCGAGGGCAAGGTGGAGAATACCGGCAGCGCCGAGGGTGACGATTTCTACCTGCGTGTCTTTGCCGGAAAACGCGTCGCTACCGTTTCGACCAACCAGATCGCCGACCTCGACATGGTGGCCGAACGCGCCGTCGCCATGGCGCGGGTTTCGCCGGAGGATCCCTTTCAGGGACTGGCGGCGGCAGAAGACCTGATCGCCGGCATACCGGATCTTGATCTGCTGGAGGCTTCGCCGCCCGATCCCGGACGCCTGCAGGAAGCAGCACTCGAAGCCGAAGAGGCGGGGCTTGCTGTTTCCGGCGTGTCGAAGTCGATGGGCGCGTCTGCCGGCTGGGGCATTTCCGGTTTCGTGCTCGCCACATCGGCAGGCTTCTCCGGTAGCTATGCCCGGTCGGGCTGCTCGGTTTCGGCTTCCATGATGAGCGGTGAAGGCGAAACCATGGAGCGTGATTACGATTTTTCCAGCGCCGTCCATCGCGGCGATCTGAGAAGCCCGGCGGAAATCGGCAGGACGGCCGGTGAGCGCGCCGTGCGCCGCGCCAATCCGCGCAAGGTCGCCAGCGGCGCCTATCCGGTGATTTTCGACCGCCGCCTGTCGGGGGGCATTCTGGGCAGCCTGCTTGGTGCCATCAATGCCGCTTCCGTGGCGCGCAAGACGAGCTTCCTGCGCGACAAGCTGGGCGAACAGGTTGCAGCGGCTGCCATTACCGTCACGGATGATCCGCTGCGAAAGCGCGGGCTCGGCTCAAGGCCGTTCGATGGCGAGGGCCTTGCCTGCAAGCCGCTCGTCCTGGTCGACAAGGGGCAGTTGACCACCTGGCTGCTCGACGGCTCGACGGCGCGGGAGCTGGGTCTCAGGACCAATGCTCGGGCTTCCCGCAGCGGTTCGGGCACCTCGCCATCCTCCACCAATGCCTGGATTGCCAAAGGTGAAAAATCGCCGGAGGAAATGGCGAGGGAGATCGGCACCGGGCTTCTGTGCACCGAAACCATCGGCCATGGCGTCAACATGGTGACGGGTGACTATTCCAAGGGCGCCAGCGGTTACTGGATCGAAAACGGCGAGATCACCCATCCTGTCGCGGAGATCACCATTGCCGGCAATCTGAAGGACATGTTCCTGGCGATGACACCGGCAAACGATCTCGAGTTTCGCGGTGCGATCAATGCACCCTCCCTGCTGATTGAAGGCATGACCATTGGCGGCAAGTGATCTCGCACAGCATTCCGACGATCTCGAACTGATCGAAAACGCCGCGCGCGAGGCGGGCGGCATCGCCATGCGCTATTTCGGGGCTGACAACCAGGTCTGGCACAAGCACGGCAATTCGCCGGTTTCCGAGGCCGATTTCGCCGTCGACCGCTTTTTGACCGAAACCCTGCGGTCTGCCCGGCCCGGCTATGGCTGGCTGTCGGAAGAGACCGAGGACAGCGACGAGCGGCTTTCGGCAAGCCGCATTTTCGTCGTCGATCCGATCGACGGCACGCGCGGCTTTATCGACGGCAGGAAGGAATGGTGCATCTCGGTCGCCGTGGTGGAAAACGGCGTTCCGGTTGCAGGCGTTCTCGAATGCCCGGCGCTGTCGGAAACCTATGCCGCTGCAGGCGGCGCGGGCGCACGGTTGAACGGCCGTCGCCTTGAAAGGCTTTCGGGCAGTGCCATTGCCTCCGTTACCGCTTCGCGCAAGCTCAACGAGGCGATCTCGGCCAGCCAGGGCGGAGCACTAGCCGTGCTTCCCTTTGTTCCCTCCCTTGCCTATCGCCTGGCCATGGTGGCCGGCCGCAAGGTCGACGCCGCCTTTGCCAAGCCGGGTGCCAGCGAGTGGGACATCGCGGCTGCAGACATCATTCTGCGCGAGGCAGGGGGCGCGCTTCCGTTTTCGGGAAAAGGTTTGAGCAATGTCCGGTCGCAAGACTGAGGAACCCGGCACGTCGGCAGCAAAACGGCGCAAGACACCCATCTGGCTGCGCAAGCCGGGGCGCTGGATTTCGCAGAACGGCATTTTTGCCGCGGTGGTTGCCTGGATCGCCGTGCGCTATCTCAAATTTGTCTTCAGAACCAATTCCTGGGTAGTGGAGCCGGAGGACATTCTCGATCAGGTCACACCGGAACTGCCGGTTGTCGTCTCGGTATGGCACGGCCAGCATGTGCTGTTGCCGGCCATTCCCATCGGCCTGAGCGGCGCGGTGATGATCTCGCGCAGCCTGGATGGCGAAATCACGGCCCGGGTTGCCGAGGCCTTCGGCGCCACGACGATTCGCGCTTCGGGCGGGCGCAACCCGCGCCACACCCTTTCGAAGGGCGCGTTGCGCGGCTTTCTGGAAATGCTTGCGACGCTGAAGGGTGGCGAAAGCGTGCTGCAGACCGCCGACATTCCCAAGGGAACGCCGCGCCGCGCCGGCCAGGGCATCATCGCACTGGCGCAGAAATCCGGCCGTCCCATCGTGCCGCTGGCCGTTGCATCTTCGCGCCGCTGGGTCTTGCCCAAAAGCTGGGATAGAACGACAATCAACCTGCCTTTCGGAAAGTCGGCCATCGTGGCGGGCGAACGGATATGGGTTGCCGCCGATGCAGGGCCGGACGGCCTCGAAGCGGCGCGGATCGGACTGCAGAACGAGATGGACCGGATCACCCGCAGGGCCTATGAGCTGACGGGCGTTCCGGAAGAAGACGCAGCCCGATCCGGGGAGGAAGGATGAGCATGCCACAAGGGCAGCGCAGCAATAGCCGGGCAGGGGGAGCTTGAGCCTTGGCGATGAATGACCTCATCACCCGCCTCACCCTTGGCGGTTACCGGCGCTTCGGGCGGCTCATCTACCCGTTCATGGGGCCGTTTCTCGCGTTGAGGGCCCGTCGCGGCAAGGAGGACCGTGCCCGCCGTTACGAGCGCTACGGCTATCCTTCCACCGAGCGGCCGGACGGACCGCTGGTCTGGTTCCATGCCGCAAGCGTCGGCGAATCCATGGCGGTTCTGGCGCTGATCGAGCGGGTCCATGCCCTCGGCGTCAATGCGGTCATGACCACCGGCACGGTCACCTCGGCAAAAGTGGTGGCAAAGCGTCTTCCAAGAGGTGCCTTCCACCAGTATGTGCCGCTCGACCTGGAACAGGCCGTCGACCGCTTTCTCGATCACTGGAAGCCGGATCTGGCGGTGTTCACCGAGTCTGAAATCTGGCCGACCTGCATCGAGCGCCTGAAGTGCCGGCGCATTCCCCACGTGCTGGTCAATGCCCGCATGTCGGACAAGTCCTACGCCCGCTGGAAGAACGCGCCGCAGGTCGCATCGACCCTGTTTGAGAGCTTCTCCCACGTCATCGCCCAGTCCTCGCTCGATGCCGAACGCTACCGCAAACTGGGCGCACGTCCGGTCGTCGTTTCCGGCAATCTCAAGGCCGACACGCGGGAACTGCCCTATGACGGTGCGGAGTTTCAGCGCATGGCGTCCCAGATCGCCGGGCGCCCCGCCTTTGTTGCCGCCAGCACCCATCGCGGCGAGGAGGAGATCCTGTTCGACGTGCTAAGGCGGCTGATGCCGGAGTTTCCCGGACTGCTGCTCATTCTGGTCCCCCGCCATCCCGAGCGGGGCGACGAGATCGAGGCGCTGGCGCGCAGCCGGTCGCTCGATGTCGCCAGACGCAGCCGCAAGGAGCAGATCCGCGCCGTGTCCGATGTCTATCTTGGCGATACGATCGGCGAGATGGGGCTTTATCTGCGGCTGGCGCCGATTGTCTATGTCGGCCGCAGTCTTGCGGGATTTGGCGGCCAGAACCCGCTCGAACCGGCTGTCACGGGCAGCGCTATTCTCTCCGGCAAGCACGTCGCCAACTTCCGCGATTCCTATCGCAGCCTGCTGTCCCGCAAGGCGGTGCGCCTCGTCGAGGACGGCAACATGCTGGCGGCAAACCTCGAATTCTTGCTCAAGAACCCCGATGAACGCGAGCGCATGATCCAGGCAGCCCAGGACACGGTGCGTGACATGCGCGGCGCGCTCGACCGCACCATCGACGTGCTGGATTCCTATGTCTTCCCGCTGACGGTGAAGCGCAAGCTCGAGGATATCGGAAATGGCGGTTAACGAAACCCCGCCCTTCTGGTTCGAACCGGCAGGCCTCAAGGCCTGGCTGATGGCGCCGTTCTCCCTCCTCTATTCGCGGGCGGCGGCGCTCGCCATGCATGCGCGGCCGTCGGGCGGGGTCGACGTGCCGGTTCTGTGCATCGGCAATTTCGTGGCTGGCGGCGGCGGCAAGACGCCGACCGCGCTGGCGCTGGCCGAAACCGCCAGAAGGCGGGGTTTCACGCCCGGATTTCTGTCGCGCGGTTATGGCGGCAAGATTTCCGGCCCGTCGCGGGTGGAACTGGAACACCACAATGCCGCGGATGTCGGCGACGAGCCGCTGCTGCTCGCCCGCGCGGCGACGACGGTGATTTCGTCAAACCGCCTGTCGGGCGCCCAACAGCTTGTCGAACTGGGCTGTGACTTCATCATCATGGATGACGGCTTTCAAAATCCGCGGCTGAAGCGCGATTACGCGCTGGTGGTGGTCGATTCCCGCAGAGGCATCGGCAACGGCTTCGCCATGCCGGCCGGCCCGCTGCGGGTGCGCATGAGAGACCAGTTGCCGCTTGCCGACGCCATTCTTGTGGTTGGCGACGAACCCGGCGCGCAAGCGGCCATAAGGCTCGCCGCACGCGCCGGCAAGCCTGTCCATCAGGGGCGCTACAAAATGCTCCGCGCCGGCCAGTGGAAGGGAAAGTCGCTGCTTGCCTATTCCGGCATTGCCGATCCGCAGAAATTCTTCGACAGTCTGGTGAGGGCCGGCGGCCAGCTATCCATGGTCAGGGCCTATGGCGACCATCATCTGTTTTCCCGTGACGACGTCATGGAACTGCTCGACCGCGCCAAGCTGACGAAGGCGGAACTGGTCACCACTGCCAAGGATTATGTCCGTCTGCTCGGCATGGGCGAGGCCCAGGAACGCCTCGCCAGGGCAAGCTCCGTTGCCGGCATCGAACTCGTCTTCGCCGACGAGGGTACGGACGAACGGATTATTGACGAAACACTGCGCCGTTTCGAGAAACGTCAGTCGGCCTCATGGCACAAACGGGAAAAAGGCGCAGAAGAAGCAGTCGGGGCTGCCGGTTGATCAGGCGAGCCCCTGCTCGCGCCGTACCGAGGCAACGACATCGACATAGGCTTCCTGCCGGGCAACCGACCAGTATTTCAGTTCATCGATGGGGATCGGCTTTCCGGTCACCGCGCAGCGCACGAAGGAGCCCGGCGAAATCACGTCAAAATCCGCATCGCCATAGCGGATTTTTGCTTCTCTGGAGCCGGGTTCCAACATGAATGCCTTCTTGGTTGCTGCACGTTTCATTTAGAGACTGAAACGCCATCGTGCAAGCGGCGTGCTTCTCAGCGGCCGAACAGCCGTTCGATGTCTTTCAGGTCGAGTTCCACCCAGGTTGGCCGGCCATGATTGCACTGGCCGGAATTGGGTGTCACCTCCATCTGGCGCAACAGCGCATTCATCTCGTCTGGCTTGAGCAGCCTGCCCGACCTGACACTGCCGTGGCATGCCATGGTGGCTGCGACATGTTCGAGCCGGTCGCGCAAACCCTGTGCCGAACCCCATTCGGCCAGTTCGTCGGCGAGATCGCGCACCAGCGCCTGGGCATCGACCTCGCCGAGCAGGGCGGGCGTTTCGCGCACGGCAATCGCACCGGGGCCGAATTGCTCGATATGCAGGCCGAGGGTCGCAAGCCCCTCTGCGGCTTCCGACAGCCTCGCGACATCCTCTTCCGGCAGATCAACGATCTCGGGAATGAGCAGCAACTGGGAGGCAAGCCCCTCCTTCAGCCCCTTCTTGAGCGCCTCGTAGACGATCCTTTCATGGGCTGCATGCTGGTCGACGATGACGAGGCCGCGCTCGGTCTGTGCAATGATGTAGTTCTTGTGCAATTGCGCCCGCGCCGCGCCCAGCGGATGGCGCAGGGGTTCTTCGCCCGGTTCTCTGTCAGCCGTTGCGGCATTGCCGGAAGGTTGGGCAAAGCTGCCGATCTCCGGTTGATAGGCATGACCTCTTTCGCCGAACCCGTTCGGGTGCTGAGAACGCGCTGTACTTTGTGCTGTCCCGGAAAAGGCTGTCTCGTACTCCGCCGCGTCGTAACCGAACGGCGCCTGGTATTCGCCGGGAGCAAAGCCTGCAGACGGGGATTTCATGCCACCCGGCCGGAAGGCCGCCGTCATGCCGGCACCGCCCTCGCTGGAAGCCCGGTGCCCGGCCTCGAGAATGGCCCGTTTCAGGCTGCCGACCAGCAGACCGCGCACCAGGGCCGCATCCCGGAAGCGCACATCGGCCTTTGCGGGATGAACATTGACATCGACCTCCTGCGGCGGGACGGTGAGAAACAGCGCCAGAACCGGGTGCCGGTCGCGCGGCAGGAAATCGGAATAGGCGCCGCGCACCGCGCCCAGAAGCTGCTTGTCGCGCACCGGCCTGCCATTGACGAAGAAATGCTGATTGAGCGCGTTGCCCCGGTTGAAAGTGGGCAGTCCCGCCAGCCCGCTGAGAAGAATGCCCTCACGCTCGGTTTCCAGTTCCATCGCATTGTCGAGAAACTCGCGGCCGAGAATCTGGCGGATCCGGTCGCGTATCGTTCCTGCCGGCCAGTCCAGCGTGCCGCGGTCGCTGCCGCCAAGCGTGAAGTGAATGCCCGGAAAGGCAAGTGCAACACGCTTGACGGTCTCCGTGATCGCATTGGCTTCCGCCCGGTCCGACTTGAGAAATTTCAACCGCGCCGGCACGCGTGAAAACAGGTCGCGCACCTCGATCACCGTTCCGGCTGATAGTGCGCCGGGCCTGGCGGGTTGAACGGCGCCATTGTCGACGGTTATCTGCCAGGCATGGGCTTCACCCATGGCGCGCGAGAGAATATTCAGGCAGGACACCGAGCCGATCGAGGGTAGCGCCTCGCCGCGAAAGCCCAGCGTTCGAATGTCGAGCAGGTCATCGGTGAGTTTTGACGTGCAGTGGCGCTCGACGGCAAGTTCGAGATCGCCGCGCGCCATGCCGCAACCATTGTCGGAAATGCGGATCAGCCGCTTGCCGCCCTCAGCCGTGACGATATCGATCCGGGAGGCCCCGGCGTCGATGGCGTTTTCGACCAGTTCCTTGACAACGCTGGCGGGCCGCTCGACGACCTCGCCGGCGGCGATCTGGTTGATCATGGAATCGGAAAGCCGGACAATCGCCATCCCTCCTTAATGCAGGCCATGGCCGGTTCTAGTCAATTGCATCCGCATCAAGGTGAACATCTCTTTTCGGTCCCGCGCTTCCGCTTGGCGCTTCAATTCGCTACAGCAGGGCATTGCAGTTAATCTCGGCGTGCGTCCTTCCGTGTCACCTCTCCAGATCATCATCTATTGCGGGCTGCTGCTCAGCGTGTCGGCTTTCTCCGTCGACATTCTTCTTCCGGCCTTCGGGCTGATGGCGGGCGACCTCGATGCCGACTATGCCGCGATCCAGATGGCGGTGCCTGTGTTTCTGGCCTTTATCGGTATCGGTCAGCTCTTCACCGGCCCGATGTCCGACCGTTTCGGCCGCAGGCCGGTTCTGCTTTGCGGGCTGGCCGCCTTCGCAGCCGGAACGGTGCTCTGCCTGTTTGCTCAGAGTGCCGAAATGCTGCTGCTTGGCCGGGCAGTGCAGGGGATCGGCGCGTCGGGCGGCCCGGTGGTGGCGAGAGCCATCCTGCGCGACCTGTTTTCGGGCCGCCAGCTTGCCGCCAACATTGCGCTGGCGACCATGGTCTTTGCCTTCGGGCCCATCGTGGCGCCGCTTGCGGGCGTTGCCTTCATGCAGTTCGGAAGCTGGCGGATGATCTTTGCCGCCATCCTGCTCTTCGGCCTCATCCTTCTTGCTGTTGGCCTGCTGTTTCTTCCTGAAACCCTCGCCAGGGCCAATCCGGGGGCAACCCGGCCCGCGGTTTTGCTGGCCAATGCCATCACCGTTCTGCGAAACCCGCAGTCGCGCTTCTACGGCCTGCTGCTTGGGCCGGTAATGAGCCTGATGATGCTGATCCTGATCTCCATCCCCAGGATCTACAAGGATACATTCGGGATCGAGGGCGCCCTGTTTGCCGCCCTGTTCGCCATTCACGGTATCGGCATCATCATCGGCCAGTATTTCAACCGCGCGATGATCCACCGCCATGGCCCGCAATTTGCCCTGCTGGCCGGCGGGGTGATTGCCGTCGGGTCGGTTGCGCTGATGCTCGCATTCCTGTTTGCGGGCGTGCTGAATGCCTATGTGTTGTCCTTCACCATGATCCTGTTTGCCACCAGCTTCATGACCATGGCGGCAAACTGCATGGCGCTTTCGCTCGATCCCCACGGCGCGATCGCCGGTTTCGTTTCTTCGTTTGTCGAGTCGATGAGCAGGCTTTTCTCCGCCGTTTTCAGCGGCTTCCTGGCTTTGCTGGTCGGTGGCCGGCTCGACCACTTCCTGTACGC
>JAMLIH010000046.1 GCA_023954255.1 Phyllobacteriaceae bacterium
TGTCGATTCGCCAGTCCTATCCCAAACACTTTATCCGGGAAACCGCTTTGGCATCGCGGCAGCGTTGCCATTCGCGTATGCCCTGCTATGAGATGCCGCAGGCGGAAACACCGGGTCCGAATCCTGTTACCGAGGGCAAAGCGCATGGCGGTCAATGCAGTCAAGGCACATCTGGTTACGCTGAAGGCGCACAGGAACCGGCTGGCGCGAACCACCATGCGGGAAATGTTTGCCGGCGACCCGAAACGCTTCTCGCGCTTTTCCATCGCCTGGAACCGGCTGGTCTTCGACTATTCCAAGCACCGGCTCGATGCACGCGCATTTGACGCGCTGCTCGATGTGGCGAAAACGGCTGGCATCAAAGCCCGGCGCGAAGCCATGTTCTCCGGCCGCATCATCAATGAAACAGAGGGCAGGGCGGTGCTGCACACAGCATTACGCGCGCCTTCGGATGACCACATCGAAGTCGATGGCCATGACGTGATGGATGACATCGCCAGGGTCCGCCGCGCCATGACGCGCTTCGCCAACGCTGTGCGCAACGGCAAATACGAGGTAACCGGCGGGGCTGTTAGCGATGTGGTCAATATCGGCATTGGCGGCTCCGATCTGGGGCCCGCCATGGCAACGCTGGCGCTGGCGCCATGGCATGATGGCCCTAAGACCCATTTCGTTTCAAATGTGGATGCCGCCGATCTGGCGGAAGTGTTCAAGGTCATCCGGCCGGAAACGACCCTGTTCATCGTCGCCTCCAAGACCTTCACCACCCAGGAAACCATGCGCAACGCGCAAACGGCCCGGGACTGGCTGCAGCGCAAGCTCAAGCGCAGCGATGTCGGCGCCCATTTCGCAGCCCTTTCCACCAATCTGGAAGCCACCCGCAAATTCGGCATTGCCGACGAGCGCACGTTCGGTTTCTGGGACTGGGTCGGCGGGCGCTATTCGGTGTGGTCGGCGATCAGCCTGTCGGTGATGATCGCCATCGGGCCGAAGCGCTTCGGCGAGTTCCTCGACGGCGCGCGTGAAGCCGATAGCCATTTCCGGACAGCGGACTACGGTGCCAACAGTCCCGTCATCATGGCGCTGCTCGGCATCTGGTACCGCAATGTCTGGGGTTTCGAGACCCACGCCGTGCTGCCATACGACAACCGGCTGGCGCGCTTTCCAGCCTATCTGCAGCAGTTGGAGATGGAATCGAACGGCAAGCGGGTGATGATGGATGGCCGCGCCGTGCCGATGGATACCGGCGCCATCGTCTGGGGCGAGCCCGGCACCAACGGCCAGCATGCCTTTTACCAGCTTATCCATCAGGGAACTTCGGTCATTCCCTGCGATTTCCTGGTTGCGGCCCAATCGAACGACCACCTGCCGGAGCATCACGAATTGCTGCTGGCCAACTGCCTTGCCCAGTCCGAAGCGCTGATGCTCGGCAAGACGCTGGCCGAAGTGAAGGCCGAACTGGCGCAGTCAGGCTTCACCGAAAAGGAAATCAAGCGCCTCGCACCGCACAAGGTGTTCGAGGGGAACCGGCCTTCCACGACGTTGCTTTATGAGCGCCTGGACCCGAAAATGCTTGGCACGCTGATCGCGCTCTACGAGCACAAGGTATTCGTTCAGGGGGTCATTTGGGGCATCAACTCCTTCGACCAGTGGGGGGTCGAACTGGGCAAGGCGCTTGCCCGGGATCTGATACCGCTCGTCGAGGGCAGCACCAAGGCGATGGCCAAGGATTCATCGACCGCCGGCCTTCTGGCAGCGTATCGAAAGATGTCGTCGCGCTGAAAACTGCCGTCAGTTGGTAAAGCCGCGTCCGCCGGGAGAACGCGTGAGCTGTTGGTTCTTTTTCGCCTCGCGCCAGATCGAATAGACCGATGCGGCGACGATGACACTGGCGCCGATCCAGGTCGCGGTGCTGGGCAAGGTTTCATAGACGAGGTAGCCGAGGATGGTCGCATAGATCAGCCGCATGTAGTCGAGCGAGGCGAGGATGGAAGCCTCGCCCCATTTGAACGCGTAGATGTTCGTCATTTGGCCGACAAACGAAACGATGCCCATTGCGGCCAGCAGCAACCATTCGGTGCCGGTCGGCCAGCGCCAGAAATAGATCGCCGGAACCGTTACCGCGATGCCGACACCGATTGCCTGCCAGGAAAGAATGGTGGTCGCGCTGTCCTGCCGCGCCATCAGCCGGATCAGCACCATCACCAGACCGGCGCAGGCTGCGCTGGCGACCGCCATCAGCCCGTAGACAGAAAAGCTTTCGGTGCCAGGCCGCAGCATGATGATGACGCCGGCAAAGCCGAGTGCGACCGCTGCCCAGCGGCGCGGCCCCACCGCCTCGTGCAGGATCCAAACCGCAAAGATCGTCACGAAAAAGCTCTTGGCAAATCCGAGCGCGGTGGCATCGGCAAGCGGCATGTGAATGACGGCGGTGAAACCCATCAGCATGGCGCCCAGCGCCAGAGCGATGCGGACGATTTGCAGGTGGGCCTGACCCGTGCGCATGACGCCGGGAAATCCCTGCAGGATGGACGGGGCCACGATGACGGTCATGATGATCTGGCGGATGAACAGAATCTGGGTGACATGCAGGTGCTGTCCCAGAAGCTTGACCAGCAGCGCGACAAGGGCAAACAGCCCTGCTGACATCAGCAGGATCACTGATCCCTTCATATTGCCGGAGAGGGCGTTGAAACTGGAGCGGGTGGACTGGATGGACACGTATCTTGCTTTCGCCGGCACGATGCCAGAGTGTGGCGCTGGCTGCAATGTTGATTTTACCTTGTGGTCAAAAACGGCGGATCGGGCAGCTTTGCCGGCATGATCCACCGCTTTCCAGTCCGCCAGTCTGGCAAGCAGCAGTTTCCTGCACTACATAGGAAATCTGAGTTATTCCTCACAAGACGAAGCAACCACATCTTCGCCAACTTCAAGACCGATCCGCTGGAGGCATTTGATGAACGAACTCGTTCATGCGAAATTCGGAATGGGTGCATCCGTCCTGCGCAAGGAGGATGATGCCTTCGCAACGGGCCACGGCCGCTACACAGACGACATCAAGGCAGAGGGGATGCTGCACGGCTATGTGCTGCGCTCGCCTTATGCCCATGCCCGCTTCAGGGCCGCCGATGTTGCGGCAGCCCTTGAGGCAGACGGCGTTCATCTGGTTCTGACCGCTGCAGACACGGCGCATCTCCAGCCGCTGAAAAACATAACCCCGATCAAGAATGGCGACGGGTCGCCGATCATCAACCGCGATCTTCCGGTATTGTGTGACGGCATCGTGCGGCATGTCGGCGATGCCATTGCCTTTGTCGTTGCAGACAGTGTGGCGCAGGCGCGCGATGCGAGCGAACTGATCGAAGTGGAATTCGAGGACCTCGATGTGGTCGTCGATACCGAAGGCGCGCTGGCGGAGGATGCGCCGCTTGTCTACCCCGAGGCAGGTACCAACCTCGCTTTCACTTCCTTTCTCGGTGACAAGGAAAAAACGGCGGAAGCCTTTTCGAAGGCAGCACGTGTCAGCGAGTTGCGAATCGTCAACAACCGGCTGGTCTGCAACTACATGGAAGTTCGCGCCTGCCTTTCGCAGTGGAGCGAGGAAGACGGTTACACCGTTACCGTCTGTTCCCAGGGTGTGCACAACATCCGCGGCCATCTGGCGCGGATCACGGGCGAGGATCCAGACCGTATCCGCGTCATCACGCCCGATGTCGGTGGAGGCTTCGGCACCAAGGTGTTTCCCTATCGCGAATACCCCCTCACCATGGAAGCGGCAAAACGCCTTGGCCGGCCGGTCAAGTGGACCTCGGACCGCACGGAACACTTCGTCGCCGACGCCCATGGCCGGGACAATGTTGCCTATGCCCGCATGGCAATGGACGAGAACGGCAGGTTTCTGGCCATCGATGTCGATCTGATCGCCGCCATGGGTGCCTATCTGCACTGCTACGGGCCCTACATCCCCTGGCTCGGCATGACCATGACGACGGGCGTCTACGATATTCCCGCAATGGCGATCACCTGCCGGGGCACCTACACCAATACCACGCCGCTCGACGCCTATCGCGGCGCGGGAAGGCCGGAAGCAGCCTATCTGATCGAGCGCCTTGTCGAGCAATGCGCCCGCGACATGGGGTTGACGCCGGATGAAATCCGCAGCCGCAACTTCATCAAGCCCGATCAATTGCCTTACAAGACGCCGGGCGGCAGGCTTTACGATACCGGCGAATTTTCCGAGCACATGAAACTGTGCATGGAACGCGCCGGCTGGCAGGGTTTCGAAAAGCGCAATGCAGCAGCAAGGAAGCGTGGCCACTTTCGCGGTATCGGCATGGCAACCTATATCGAGGCTTGCGCCTTTGCCGGTTCCGAGCCGGCTTTTCTGACCCTGCAGGAAGACGGGACCATCCTGATCCGCATCGGAACGCAGTCGAACGGACAGGGGCATGCGACTGCCTATTCGCAGCTTGCCGCTGAAAAGTTCGGCATGGGTGTCGAGAATTTCCACGTCCATCAGGGCGATACCGCTGAACTGGAAAAGGGCGGCGGCACCGGCGGCTCGCGTTCCGTGCCGTTGGGCGGGGTTTCGGTTGGCTGGGCCGCCGATGCACTGGCTGAAAAGGTGAAGAAGATCGCGGCCGGCGAGCTTGAGGCTTCTCCCGACGATGTAGAGCTTTCCGGCGGCGAGGCCCGCATCATCGGCACCGACCGCACGATTTCACTTGCGGCAATCGCCCAGGCAGCCTCCGAAGAGGACCGCAATGCCAGTGCCGAATACAAGCAGGATGAAGCCACTTATCCAAACGGCACGCATATCTGCGAGGTCGAGATCGATCCCGAAACCGGCAGCACGGAGGTTGTCGCCTACACGATCGTCGATGATTTCGGCGCCACGGTGAACCCGATCCTGCTTGCAGGCCAGATCCATGGCGGCGTGGTGCAGGGCATCGGCCAATGCCTCAACGAGCGCGTTGTCTACTCAGACGACGGCCAATTGCTGACGGCAAGCCTGATGGATTATTCCATGCCGCGTGCAGCCGAAATTCCGAACTTTCATTTCGAGACCCGCAACGTTCCCTCGACCACCAATGCCATGGGCATCAAGGGCGCCGGCGAGGCAGGCACCATCGGTGCATGTCCGGCAGTGATGAACGCGGTCAACGATGCGCTGCGCCGGGAATACGATGCTGCGCCCATCGACATGCCGGTCGTTCCCCAGACGCTTTGGCAGGCAATCGAAAACGTCAGGAGCCGCGCCTGATGACATCGAAGAGGCTGCGGTAGTCTCATGGCGGCATTCGTGTTCGCGGTTCTGCTGCTGATGGTCACGCCCGGCCCGGGCGTGTTGTCGACGGCCGGCATCGGTTCGGGTTTCGGCTTTCGAGCCGGGCTCGCCTATGTCTTCGGTCTCTGGCTGGGCAACAATGGCGTTGCCATTGCCGTCGTCAGCGGCCTTGCGGCGCTGATGCTGTCAATTCCCTGGCTCAGGATGCTGCTGCTTGTGGCCTCCGTCGCCTATCTGTTCTACCTCGCCGCAAAGATCGCGTTCTCCGGTTCGAGGATCGGTTTCATCCATGCCGAGCGCCCGCCCGGCATGTGGGGTGGCCTGGCGCTGCAGGCGATCAATCCCAAGGCCTATGTCGTCCACACCACACTGATGTCTGGCTTCGCCTTCATGCCGCAGAACCTGCCGGTCGAGATCGGCCTGAAATTCCTCCTCATGAATCTGATCTGGATACCCATTCACCTCGCATGGCTGTGGGCCGGTGTTGCCGTCAACCGGCTGGATCTGCCGCCGCATCAGCAGCGCGCCATCAACATCGCCATGGCACTCGCGATGCTGGCGGTGGTGGGCCTTGCCATCCTGAACCGGCCCGTTTGAGGCGAAACCGCCGGCGCGCGGGCATCGGCACTTGAAAGGCAGGCGTCGGCACGCTAGATCGATAGCGAACTCATGGAGGTGCCCGCCATCGGTTTGAGTTGGATGAGCGGGCTGAGAGGGTGATCCCAACTCCCTGAACCTGATCCGGGTCATGCCGGCGTAGGGAATGAGCGCGCTTCTCCGTCAAAGAATCCGTTCCCTTGCGCTTGCGCGGCCCTTTCGCAAGGCATGAACCATGCGCGAAACATGGCAGCACGACGATTTGCTGAACGCCGCGGTTGAAGCGGTGGCGCGGCTGCGTGTCGATGGCGCGCGGGTCCACTGCCTGACGAACTCGGTCGCTCAGGCCTTTACCGCAAACCTGCTGCTTGCCGCCGGTGCGACGCCCTCCATGACCATGGCGCGCGAGGAGATAAGGGACTTCGCATCCCGCGCCGACGCCGTGCTGATCAATCTGGGAACGCTCGATCCCGACCGCATGGCGGCGATGGAGATCGCTGCCCGGCTCTGTCACGAAACACCGAAGCCGTTTCTGCTCGATCCCGTCATGTGCCATCTGTCGCCTCTGCGGCGGGATTTCGCCATCAGGCTGTTGCAATATGCGCCATCGGTGATGCGCAGCAATGCCGAGGAAGCCGAGGCCGTCTCCACGGCAATCGCCGGGCTGCCGGCCGGTATGGGCATTCCCTGTCAGGTTATTACCGGCAGTGTTGACCGCATCCTCCATGATGGCCGCGAGTGGCAGGTCGCCAACGGCCATCACTGGCTGTCGCGGATCACGGCTGCCGGCTGCGCCGAGGGCGCGCTGATGGCTGCGCTCGCCTCAGTCGCGGAGAATTTACCGGCTGCAAGCCTCGCTGCCTTGCTATGGGTGAATGTGGCAGCCGAAAATGCTGCCGGAACCGCTCGGGGACCGGGCAGTTTCCAGGCGGCGCTTCTGGACTGCATCCACGACCTTGAACCTGCGGAATTGATGAAACGGGCAAAGCTCAATGAAAAACTTTGATATCAGCCTCTACGGCATTCTCGATCCCGAACACTGTCTGGACCGGGATCTGGCCGATCTGGCACTGATCGCTGCCAATAGCGGTGCTACGTTGCTGCAATATCGCGACAAGATCAACGGAACCCGCCATATGGTCGCGGCGGTCACCTCAATCCTCGACGCGCTCGAAGGCAGCGAGGTGAAGGTGATCGTAAACGACCGCGTGGATGTTGCCATGGCCGCTGGCGCTCATGGCGTCCATCTCGGCCCCTCCGACATGGATGCTGGCCGCGCCCGCCGCATTACCGGCGACGACATGATCATCGGCATTTCCGTCAAGACGCTGGAGGGCGCGGAGAGCATTCCCTGCCATCTGGTCGATTATGCCTTCATCGGCGGCGTGCATGACACCACATCGAAGGACAACCCGTCGGCCATTGGCCTTTCAGGCTGGACGGAGCGTGCCGAACGCATTCGGGACTCAGCGCCGCGTCTGCCGGTTGGCGCTATTGCCGGGCTGACGCCCGAAAACTGCGCCGAAGTCATCCGCGCTGGCGCCGATGGCATTGCGGCAATTTCCGCCCTGTTCGAGGCACAGGACGTTGCTGCGGCAACCCAGGCTTTTCGCCGTGCGATCGAGGAAGCCCGCGAGGGGAGCGCCGCATGACGGGCCGTATCCCCATTGCGCTGACCATTGCCGGTTCCGATTCCGGTGGCGGTGCCGGCATTCAGGCCGACCTGAAATCCTTTTCGGCAAACCGTGCCTATGGCGCCAGCGTGATCACCGCGCTGACAGCCCAGAACACCCAGGGCGTTTCCGCCATTCATGAAGTGCCTACGGATTTCGTCACCGCCCAGATCGATGCCGTCTTTTCCGATCTCGATGTTGTGGCGGTAAAGATCGGCATGCTCGCTTCCAGCGAAATCATCAGGGCTGTGGCCGAAGGCCTCCGCAAATGGGACGTCGCCAACATTGTCATCGATCCGGTGATGGTGACCACCAGCGGCGATCCGCTGATCGCAGATGAGGCTGTGGAAACGCTGAAAAGCGAACTCTTTCCGCTCGCAGCCGTCGTTACGCCCAACCTGCATGAGGCGGCACGACTGACCAATGGCAAACTTGCCGCCAACCGCAACGAGATGAAGGGGCAGGGCAGGGCCATTCTCGCCATGGGCACAGGCGCCGTGCTGGTAAAGGGCGGCCATGCGCCGGTCGAAGGCGATGCCGGGGAGGCAGCCGACATTCTGGTTTCACGCCAGGGCGAGGAGTGGTTTGCCGCTCCGCGCGTCGACACGAAGAATACCCATGGCACCGGCTGCTCGCTGTCATCGGCGATTGCCGCCAATCTTGCCAACGGCATGGACATTCCCGGCGCGGTAGCGGCAGCCAAGGTATGGCTGACGGGCGCGCTGAAGGCTTCCGGCGAACTGGCCGTCGGCAAGGGAGCGGGCCCTGTACATCATTTCCACAATCTGTGGCCGCGCGGCGAATGACGCCGGCAGATTTGCAAAAGGACCGGGAAGCAAATGACCATCACCCGCAGAAAACTCGTCGCTGGCATCGGCCTAGCCGGCGCCACAGCGCCCATGGCATCCCCCTTGGAATTATTGGCGGCGCCTGCCATCGCCGCCGAAACCGCCGAATGGAAAATGGTTACCTCCTGGCCGCGCAATCTGCCGGGTCCCGGCATGACGGCGCAGAAGCTTGCCGACCTCATCACCGCGCTTTCGGGCGGCAGGCTGACCGTCAGGCTTTATGCCGCCGGCGAACTCGTGCCGGCGCTCGAAGTCTTCGATGCCGTTTCCACCGGCACGGCGCAGATGGCTCATACCGCGCCGCTGTTCTGGGCGGGCAAGTTTCCTGCTGCCCCGATCTTTACTGCTGCCCCCTTCGGCCTGACGCCGCTCGAACACATCACCTGGATTTCCAAGGGCGGCGGACAGGCGCTTTGGGACGAGTTGTACGCGCCGCTGGGCATCAAGCCCTTCATGGCCTCCAATACCGGCTACCAGATGGGCGGCTGGTTCAAGAAGCCGGTTGCCTCGGTCGAGGACTTCAAGGGGCTGAAAATCCGCATGCCGGGCCTGGGCGGACAGGTGGTCAGCAAGCTTGGCGGCTCGCCGGTCAATCTGGCGCCGGGCGAAATCTTCACCAGTCTGCAGACCGGCGTCATCGACGCGACCGAGTTTCTCGGCCCCTTCTCCGACAGTGCGATGGGCTTCCAGCAGGCAGCCAAGAACTACTACTATCCGGGCTTCCATGAACCCAACGGCACCGGCGAAGCGCTGGTATCGATCAAGGCGCTTGAGGCCCTGCCGGACGATCTGCGCGAGGTGGTTGCCAGGGCCTGCGAGTGGGTCAATCTGTGGTCGCTGACCGATGCCGAATGGGAAAATGCCCGGGCGCTGGAGCGCCTGCAGGCAGAAGACGGCGTCATTCTGCGCGAATATCCGCAGGATGTGCTGAAGGCGGCGCGCATCGCCACCACCGAGGTGATGGCCGAGCTTGCCGCGACCGATCCGCTGACAGGCCGCATCGTCGAGAGCTACACCGGCGCCGCGCGCCATCTTGGGAAATGGTCGGACATTTCGGTCAAGGCGTTTCTGGCGGCCCGCACGGAACCTGCCGGCTGATTAACCCGGGTCCGCAGCGTCCAGCTTCGCCCTGATCTGCAGCAGGTCGTGCCAGGCAAGCCGCTTCTGGGCCGGCTGGCGCAGCAGATAGGCGGGGTGCAGCGTGGCCAGTGCATCCACTTCCCGCTCGCCGACCTTGTACTTGCGCCAGTGGCCGCGCAGCGAAAGGATGCCGGTGGTGGTCTCGAACAGCATCTTTGCCGACGAGCCGCCCACGGCGACCAGCAGATCGGGTGCGACAAGTTCGATGTGGCGCTCGATGAAGGGGCGGCAGATTTCGACTTCCGCCGGTGTCGGGGTGCGGTTTCCCGGCGGCCGCCAGGGCAGCACGTTGGTAATGTAGACCTTCGTGCGGTCGAGCCCGATTGCCGCCAGCATGCGGTCGAGCAACTGCCCGGAGCGTCCGACGAATGGAAGGCCCTGGATGTCCTCGTCGCGCCCCGGCGCTTCGCCCACCAGCATGATGCGGGCCTGCGGGTTGCCGTCGGCAAAAACCAGGTTCTTGGCGGTGAGCTTGAGATTGCAGCCGTTGAAGGCGGCAAGCGCATCGCGCAGCGCTTCCAGCGTGTCCGCCTTGGCCGCAAGCTCGCGTGCCGAGGCAATCGCCTCGGCATCGGGAAGGGTGGCACTCGCCCCGCCAATGCCCGGTCTGCCTGCCGGAGCCTGGTTGTGCTGGTTGAGGTGTCTTCTGACGGCAGCAGCGCGCTGCTCGAGGTCCGGCCTCGCCGGCTTTTCTTTCCCGGGTGCGGAACGGCTGGCGCTCGCCTGCCTTGCTGCGGCACTTTCGGCAAAGCGGTCGATGGGCGTGTCGGAAAGGGCAAGATCGTCGCCCATTTCCGAAAGCCAGTGCAGAATTTCCAGCGCCTGATTGCCCATGGCGGGAGTTTATCGCGGCGCGAGGGGCAAACCCAGCCGTTTTTCACCTTTCCACCGCTTGCGTTATCCTGCCGCGATTGCGCAAACAGACTTGCAACGCTTCGCATTGAAGGCTTTATGCGGCGGAAATGTTCGGCTAGTAGAGGCTGACAAACCCAGAATTCCGGTTTTCTGAGTGAATCCGGCGATGAGGATGAGGGGTATTGCAGTGGAAAACGAAGTAAGCACCGAAACCCAAGCCCTGCCCGAGCGCGAGAGCATGCCGTTTGACGTGGTGATCGTCGGCGCCGGTCCTGCGGGCCTTGCCGCCGCCATCCGCCTCAAGCAGATCAATGCCGATCTCCAGATCGTCGTGCTCGAAAAGGGCCCCGAGGTGGGCGCGCATATCCTTTCAGGTGCCGTGGTCGATCCCGTTGCCATCAACAAGCTCATTCCCGACTGGCAGGAAGATGCCGATCACCCCTTCAAGGTGCCGGTCAAGGACGACCAGTTCTTCTTCCTGACCAAGGGGGGCCGTTTCCGCCTGCCCAATTTCGGCCTGCCGCCGCTGATGAACAACCACGGCAACTACATCGTTTCGCTCGGCAATGTCTGCCGCTGGCTGGCTGCCCGCGCCGAGGCCATGGGTGTTGAAATCTATCCGGGCTTTGCTGCCGTCGAAGTGCTCTACAACGACAAGGGTGAAGTTTACGGCGTTGCCACCGGCGACATGGGTCTCGACAAGGACGGCAAGCCCGGCCCGAATTTCGAACGCGGCATGGAGTTGCACGGCAAATACGTGCTGATCGGCGAGGGCGTGCGCGGTTCGCTTGCCAAGCAGTTGATCAACAGATTCGAGCTTTCCGAGGGCCGCGAGCCGCAGAAGTTCGGTCTCGGCATGAAGGAACTGTGGGAAGTCGATCCCGCAAAGCACAAGGAAGGCCTGGTGCAGCATGCCTTCGGCTGGCCGCTCGACAACAATACCGGTGGCGGTTCCTTCCTCTACCACCTGGAAAACAATCAGGTCGTGGTGGGTTATGTAGTGCATCTCAACTACAAGAACCCCTATCTCTTCCCGTTCGAGGAGTTCCAGCGTTTCAAGACCCACCCTGCCGTTGCACCGACCTTCGAGGGCGCCAAGCGCATCGCCTATGGCGCGCGTGCGATTACCGAGGGCGGCTGGCAGTCCGTGCCCAAGCTCTGCTTCCCGGGTGGCGCGCTGATCGGCTGCTCGGCAGGCTTCATGAACGTGCCGCGTATCAAGGGCTCCCACAACGCCATGCTGTCGGGCATGCTGGCGGCGGAACACGTTGCCGAAGCGATTGCCGCCGGCCGCGAGCAGGACGAACTGACCGCTTATGACGAAGCCTGGCGCCAGAGTGAAATCGGCAAGGATCTCAAGCGCGTGCGCAACGCCAAGCCGCTCTGGTCGAAATACGGCACCAAGATCGGCATCGTGCTCGGCGGCATGGACATGTGGCTCAACACCCTGTTCGGCTGGTCGCCCTTCGGCACGATGAGCCACGGCAAGCCGGATTATGCGGCGCTGGAACCTGCCTCGAAATACAGCAAGATCGACTATCCCAAGCCGGACGGCAAGCTGACCTTCGACCGGCTGTCCTCGGTATTCCTGTCGAACACCAACCATGCCGAGGAACAACCCTGCCACCTGCATGTGAAGGACGTGCAATTGCAGCACGATTCCGAACTGGTGGAATTTGCCGGACCTTCGAGCCGCTACTGCCCGGCCGGCGTATATGAGTGGGTTGACGCCAATGGCGACACCATTCTCAATGGCGAGGGCAATCCCGACGGGGCTAAGTTCGTCGTCAACTTCCAGAACTGCGTCCACTGCAAGACCTGCGACATCAAGGACCCGAACCAGAACATCAACTGGGTTCCGCCCCAGGGCGGCGAAGGGCCTGTCTACCCGAACATGTAGGGCTGCCTTACTCCGACAGGATGCGGATCGCCGTTTCAATATCCGCTCTGGTCCGCATGGCTGGTGCCGTTTCAAGCGACAGCACCCTGGGCAGTTCAATGGTTTCTTTGAAGGGAGCTGTGAGTTCGCCCCGCTCGATGAGCGGGCGCACCAGTGCCTCGTGGCCGATCAGGATGCCTGCCCCGTTGCGTGCTTCCTCGACTGCCAGCGCATAGAGCGAATAGGCCGGCCCCGACGTATCGAAAGCCAGTCCGGGTGCTGCTGCCGAAAGCCAGCTTTCCCAGTCATCCTTCCAGCTTGCGTCATGAATCAGCGTGTGGCCATCGAGGTCGTCCGGCGTTTTGAGCCTGTTTGCGATGTCCGGCGCGCAGACCGGATAGATGATATCCCGCCCCAATGAGATCGCACCGGTTGGAGTTGTATCGGCAAAGAACACTGCCATGTCATAGGGATCGCGGACCAGATTGGGTGCGCTTTCCATGGCGGTCACGGAAACGGCGATACCCGGCAGGGCGGCGCGGATGGCCGGCAGGCGCGGTGACAGCCACAATTGCGCAATGCTCGGCAGCGCGGCGATGCGCACCTCGCTGGCAGCGCCTTCCCGGCGCAGGGTCTGGGTGACATCGCCCAGTGCGTCGAAGGCCTCGCCAAGCCGGGGCAGCACCGCCTTGCCTGCTGCCGAAAGCCGAACGCCGCGCGCATGCCGGACGAACAAGGTGGCACCTGCCCAGTCTTCCAGATGCTTGATCTGCTGGGCGATGGCGCCCTGGGTAACGCAAAGTTCCTGTGCTGCAGCCGAAAAGCCGCCAAGCCTTGCCGCGGCCTCGAATGCCCGAAGGGCGTTGAGCGGCGGCGGTTTGGGCCGGGGTGGAGCAACGGCCATCCTGTTTAAGTCCTAGTTTTTCTAGCCCTAGCTATCAGAAAATATGGTTTGCCACAGGAGGTGCGCCGTTGTCCAATCAAAGCCGAAGCACCGATTTCTTTCGCCACGGGAAAAATACCATGACAGTTCTCAAACACCGCGACTGGGTGCCTGCCCATTGCGAGGACCGCGTTCAGCAGATCGCTGCAGACACCCGCAGGCTCGATAGCGGTTCGGTGGCCGGCCGCATCGAGGCACTGTCGGCGGAAAACCGCGCCATCCACGAAAAACAGTGTTTCAATCTCAACCCGGCGACCAATGTGATGAACCCGCGTGCCGAGGCGCTGCTGGCCTCGGGCATCGGTTCGCGTCCCTCGCTCGGCTATCCCGGCGACAAATACGAAATGGGCCTTGAGGCGATCGAGGAGATCGAGGTGATCTGCGCAGAGCTTTGCGCCGAAGTCTTCGATGCAGCCTATGCGGAGATCCGCGTGCCGTCGGGCGCCATCGCCAATCTCTACGGCTTCATGGCAACCTGCAGACCGGGTGACACCATCATTGCGCCGCCTGCTTCCATCGGCGGCCATGTCACCCATCACAATGCGGGCTGCGCCGGGCTATACGGTCTCGACATTCACCATGCGCCGGTAAACGGCGATGGCTATACCGTCGATATCGACGGGTTGCGCGTGCTGGCGAAGGAAGTCCGGCCGAAGCTGATCACCATCGGCGGCAGTTTGAACCTGTTCGAGCATCCGGTGGCGGAGGTTCGCGCGATTGCCGACGAGGTGGGCGCGCTGGTTCTGTTCGATGCGGCCCACCAATGCGGTATCATCGCCGGCAGGGCCTGGAAGAACCCGCTCGCCGAAGGCGCCCATCTGATGACCATGAGCACCTACAAGAGTCTGGGCGGCCCTCCGGGCGGTCTGATCGTGACCAGCGATGCATCGGTGGCAGAAAGACTGGATGCGATCGCCTTTCCGGGCATGACGGCGAATTTCGATGCCGCGAAGTCGGCTGCTCTCGCGGTCACCATGGCCGACTGGCGCGCTGAGGGCGAAGCCTATGCTGCAGCCATGGTCGAAATGGCGTCCGCCCTTGCCGGCGCTCTTGCCGGACACGGCCTGCCCGTCTTTGCCGCGGAGAAAGGCTTTACCCGTTCGCATCAGTTCGCCATTGAGGCGAAAGGCTTTGGCGGTGGGCAGGCGGCTTCCAAAATCCTGCGCAAGGCGGGCTTTCTTGCCTGCGGCATCGGCCTGCCGATCGATCCCGTCGAGGGCGACATGAACGGGCTTCGTATCGGCACGCCGGAACTGGCGCGTTGGGGCATGACGGCTGCCGACATGCCGCGGCTTGCCGAACTGATCGCCCGCGCCCTGCGCGGCAACGACCCCGGTTCCGTTGCTGCCGAGGTCGCCGAATGGCGGCCCCGGTTCGACCGGGTTCATTTCACGGCTGCATAGAAAAGCTATTCCGCCCCGGTTAGCGGCTAATTTTTCTTTCGCCGGTTCAAACTGCTGCAACGATCCACTACCATTGTGGCGAAGCAGGAGTAGCGGATTGGACGAGACGACCGAAAATGTGAGCCAGGCTGTCGGCGAAACCGTCGAAGAGACGGTGGAGGCGATCAGCGAAACCGCCGGAGAAACGGTGGAAGCCATTGGCGAGACGGCAGAGGCCATCGGGCAGGCAGCCGAACACCTGACCGATCTCGGCAACATCGCCGCCGTTGCCTCGCTTGCCGTTATGCTCGGCCTGATCTTCGTGCGACTGCGCCAGCCGCCCATTGTCGGCTACATCGCCGCCGGCATTCTGCTGGGCCCCACCGGCCTCGGCATCGTCGAACAATCGGAATCGATCACCCTGCTGGCGGAAATGGGCGTTCTGCTGTTGCTGTTCCTGATCGGCATGGAACTGTCGATCCGCGCCTTCGTCCTTGTGCTGGTGCCTGCGCTGATGATCGCCGCCGGTCAGCTTGCAACCGGCATGGGGGTATCTTTCCTCTTTGGCTGGCTGCTCGACTGGAGCTTGCCGCAAATACTGCTGCTGGCCTTCATCGTTGCCTTGTCGTCAACCGCGGTCGCCATCAAGGTACTGGATGACATCGGTGAATTGCGTACCGAAACCGGCCGCATCACCATCGGCGTGCTGATCGCCCAGGACATCGCCATCGTGCCGATGCTGATCATCGCCGAAAGTTTCGGCGCATCGGGCGACGGCCAACCCGTGTGGCAGACACTGGTGCTGATCACTGCGGCCGTGGTGATCCTCGGCGGGTTGATCTGGTATCTGAACATGCCAGGCAAGATCACGCTGCCGTTCACCCGCTATTTCACCGGCAAGCCCGACCTCATTACGCTTGCCATGCTGGCCTTCTGCTTTGCCGTTGCCGCCATTTCGAGCCTGTTCGGCCTGTCGGCGGTCTATGGTGCGTTCGTGGCGGGCCTCATCATCGCCAACTCCACCCTGCGATCGGAGGCAATTCAGCTTACCTATCCAGTGCAATCGATCCTGGTCTTCATCTTCTTCCTGTCGATTGGCCTGCTGATCGACCTCGACTACATCATGGCCAACTGGAAGACGGTGCTGCTCTTCGTTCTGGCAGCCGTCATCACCAAGACGCTGCTCAACATCATGCTGGTGCGCCGTACCGGTTTTTCATGGGACGTGGCGGTGCCTTCGGGCCTTGCCATGGCGCAGATCGGCGAGTTCTCCTTCATCCTCGCTTCAGTGGGGCTTGCCAACCGGGTGCTCGATTTCGATGCCTATCGGCTCGCCCTGTCGGTCATTGCCGTTACGCTGATGATCTCGCCGTTGTGGATGATTACCATCCGCCGATTCCATGCCGAAACGACCGAAGGCATCTCGACCATGCGCGAAGCACTGGCGCTTGCCTATGCTTCCGAACTCGATCGCCTGCAGGCGGCGGGAGAGGCGGTCTCCAGCGCACGCTTTCGCAGCCGCGTCTATTACCGGGCAGCCCGCATGGCGGCAAACAAGCGCCGCCACAAGAAGAAGTCCGTCGCCGATGTCATGACGCCGCATCTGAGCCATGTTGAGGGGCATGCGGAGGGCGGTTCGCCGCCGGCCGGTGAAGGCGCGGGCGGCGCCAGGGAGAAGGCCTGAGCTTACCCGTAAAGATCGCGCAGGATGGCGGGCAGGGCACCTTCGAGATCGCTTGCCGTCAGCCCCGGACCGATACGGATGCCCGCTTCACCATGCATCCATACGGCTGCGCAGACCATTTCGAACATCGCTTTCCCGCCCGACGGATCACATTGCGCCAGCAGGCCGCAGATCATGCCGGCAAGCACATCGCCCGTTCCCGCCTTGGCAAGGAAGGGCGAGGCATGGCGGTTGACCGCAAGCTGGCCATCGGGGGCGGCGATCACGGTTTCGGCGCCTTTCAGCACCACAATCCCGCCGCATGCTCTGGCTGCAGCCAGCGCCCGCTCGGTGCGCTCGCCGGTGGCGTCCGGAAACGCCCGGGAAAATTCGCCGTCATGCGGCGTCAGCACGGTCATCGCATCGATAGTTTCGTAATTGCCTGCTTCGGGCAGGGCACCGGCGTCGAGTATCCTGAAGAACGGCTCCGCCATGTCAGGCAGTTGCGCCGCGGCATCGCCACCGCCGGGGCCGGCAAGCACTGCCGTGATCCCGCGCATTGCCGGGTCGAAGCGGCCTCGCACCATGATGTCGGGCGGCAGCACGGCGCGGAAGAAGTCGGCCCTTGCCGGCGAGATGACAGTCACCAGTCCCGCACCCATGCGCGAGCAGGCAGTTGCTGCCAGCCGTGTCGCGCCGGTCAGTTCGTCGGCTGCCAGAATGACAGCATGGCCCCGGTCGTATTTGTGGCCGTCCGTTGCCGGGCGCGGCAGGAGGTGCCTCCACAATGATGGCGTATTCTCGGTCACGGCGCCCTTCCTCCGAACAGAACATGGCTCAGGATCGGCAGATGGTCGGAGCCAATGGCGGGCAGCGTCTCCGCCCGGTAAACCGACACGCGCCCCTTGGAGAGGATGTTGTCGATCGGCAGCCCGAGAAGCGGTGCCAGGGAGCCGGGAAACCATTTGTATATCCAGGTGCCGCCAAAGCCGCGCTCAATCTGCAGATTGCCGTATTCCGCTACCTGCGCGACTGAATGGCTCCAGGTTGCTGCATTGAAATCTCCGGCGAGGATGGCATGCCCGCCGAGGGTTTCGAGCCTCGGCTTGACTTCCTCTATCTGCCGGGGGCCGCTGGCAGGCCACGGCCAGCGCAGGTGAACGACGCCCAATTCCACCCATTCGCCGTCAATCCCGACCTCGGTAAAACCCATGGCGGCATAAGGCCCGCAATAATCCTTGCTGCCGCGCATGGGGAATTTCGAGAAGATCATCGAGCCGCCGATGAGGTTCCATTCGGGGCAATGAAAGCTCTGCGGATAGCGCTCGTCGAGTTCCTTCAGCGCGTCTTCCCACAGCCGCGACGTCTCGTTGAGCATGACGATGTCGGCGTCGGTTCCAAGGATGAAATCGATCACCTCACGGCGGCGCGGATTATCAAAGCGCAGGTTGAACTGCAGCAGCCGGAACCGGGTGCCGGCAGTTTCGGCTGCAGGTCCGATATCCGGGCCCGTATGACTTTCGATGCGGTTGTTGGCGCTACTCTGCCACACACCCAGCGCTGCAAAGATCAGCAGGATCAGCGGTGCGCGCCGGATGCGCAGCAGAAGCCCAATAATCGCCACCGCCAGAAGCCCGAGCGCGAAATGCCAGCGGAAATGAGCGAAAGTATCGAAAGCGGGATGTACAAACCCGAAAAAGCCGAGCGCCAGACCGGCAATCAGGCCGAGGCTCGCCAGCAGGAAAAGAATGCGGATCACGGATAATATCGCCCCATAGCGCCGGTTACTGGAAGGCGGTTTCGTTGAAGGCCCGCAATTTGCGCGAATGCAGCCGCTCGCTCGGCATCCTGCGCAGTTTTTCCATCGCCTTGATGCCGATTGTCAGGTGCTGGGCGACCTGGCGGTTGTAGAATTCTGTCGCCATGCCCGGCAATTTCAGTTCGCCGTGCAGCGGCTTGTCGGAAATGCACAGCAGCGTTCCGTAAGGCACGCGGAAGCGGAAACCGTTGGCGGCAATCGTTGCCGATTCCATGTCGAGCCCGATCGCCCGCGACTGCGACAGGCGTTGCACCGGGCCCTGCTGGTCGCGCAGTTCCCAGTTGCGGTTGTCGATGGTGGCAACCGTTCCCGTACGCATGATCATCTTCAACTCGTAGCCGGAAAGCCCGGTAACCTCCGCCACGGCGTCCTCAAGCGCGATCTGCACTTCGGCCAGCGCCGGGATCGGCACCCAGACGGGCAGGTCCTCGTTGAGTACATTGTCCTCGCGCACATAGGCATGGGCCAGCACATAGTCGCCCAGCGACTGGGTGTTGCGCAGGCCGGCGCAATGGCCGAGCATCAGCCAGGTATGCGGCCGCAGCACCGCAACGTGGTCGGTGATCGTCTTGGCATTGGACGGGCCGACGCCGATGTTGATCATGGTGATGCCCGAGCGGTCCTTGCGCTTGAGGTGATAGGCGGGCATTTGCGGCAGGCGGGCAGGATAGATCCCTTCCGGCTCGACCTTCGAGCCGCGCACGATGACGTTTCCCGGCTCAACCAGCTCCGTATAGCCGCTATCGGGGTCATCCAGCATCTGGTGGGCGAAATGCACGAACTCGTCCATGTAGAACTGGTAGTTGGTAAACAGCATGAAGTTCTGGAAGTGGGTCGGGCTGGTCGCGGTGTAATGCGACAGGCGGTGCAGGGAATAGTCGATGCGTGGCGCGGTAAACGGCGCCAGCGGCTGCGGTGTACCCGGCGTATCATCGAATTCGCCGTTGACGATCCGGTCATCCGTGGCGGTCAGATCGGGGGCATCGAAAATGTCGCGCAGCGGCCGCTCGAGCAGCGAGTGGATCGAGCCGTCCACATGGGTGCCTTCGCCGATGGCGAAGTGCAGCGGCATTGGAACGGAAGAGATGCCGATGGTGACCGGCATGCCGTGGTTTTCGATCAGCAGGGAAATCTGCTTTTCCAGATAGTTGTCGAACAGGTCGGGCCGCGTCACCGTGGTGTAATAGTCGCCCGGGCCGGCAACGTGGCCGTATGCCAGACGGGAATCGATCTTGGCATGGCTCGTCGTCGAGAAGTGAATTTCGGGATAGAACGCCCGGAAGCGGTGTGTTGCAGGCTTGCCTTCCAGGGCCTGCCTGAAATGCATGCGCAGGAAATCGGTGGAAATGGCGTAGAGCGCCTGCAGTTCGGCCACGGCCTCAGCGGCGTCGGAAGTGGTCCTTGCTTCCGGATAATCGGGGGTCTGAACCGGCAGGTCTGAACGGTCTGGCCGCTTGGTCGAATCCATGCCTTTGAATAGGGCATTTTGGATGGCAGAGCCACCCGCTCTTGTTGCAATGCGCCTCAGCCGACAAGGGTGCCAAACGACCGCGACAGCGCACAGGTTTTGTCGCCGTCACAGCTGTATCTGAGAAGCATCGGGAGTTCCGGCGAGACGGCGGGGCGGGAGATGACATCCCGGCGCGTTTCCTGGATCAGGTTTGCGGTCAGCACGCCGAGGGCGGCGATCATTGCGGCAACCAGCATGAAGCGGCGGTACAGAACAGACATGGTTTCCCCTTTCCGGCTTTTGGAAGAACGCAGCGGATGCGTGTCCCCGATGGTGCCCATTCTTGCAAAGCCGCGCTGAACCCCTGCTGAGAGCAGCATTCATGTGGCGTTCAGAAAGCACGCTGTCCGGTTGCCGGCATCCGGCGCACAAAAAAGGGGAGCCGGTGGCTCCCCATGACTGGAGTTCGCTGAAAACCGTTGCAAGGTCTACTGGCGTTTCCAGTTTTCGCCCTTGCAGATCATGCCGCCAAGCACGCAGCCCGAAAGCTTCATGGTGTTGCCGTTGATCTTGGCCTTGCCGCTATAGGTCTTGCCTTCGTCGAGTGCGATGACCTTGCCCTCATAGTCGGCGCCGGAACCCGACATGCAGCCGATCGATTTGCCCTTGTGCTCACCCGTCAGGACGGTGCCGCAGAACTGCCCGCCCCGTTTCGAGTATTTGAGCAGCGTACTGGTTGACGGACGCAGCCACGTACCCTCGATGGGTTCGGCCGCATAAGCGGCAATTGAAGAAACGGACAGCGCGATTGCCATGGCGCCGCCGGCCAGAAACTTTTTCATGAATTCCTCCACCTTCCGGCAAATACGGGTATTGCCATTGTTGTGCCCCGGTCAATCCGCACGCCGCCATCGAAAGCCGATGGCCGGCGGCCCGTTCCGGTCTGACCGAAATCTTACTTATACGTAAACGTGATCCCGGGCAAGGGATGGCGTTTTCGGCTTTCCCCGGTTTGGCGGAAAATATTGCCTCATGATGGTCCGGCGAATGCAATGCCTGAAAGGCAGGATGCGTTACGAACCTTTGCCTTCGAAGGTGTCGGCGGAATGTGACTTTTGCATCCAATTTTATTCAATTGCCCTGGCTGCTCTTCGCACCAAGGTTACCTGCGGCTTAAGTTTGAGACGTGAATCGCAGGTAAATTTCGCTATAACCCTTTGAAAAACAAGAGATTCGTAAGTGAATCAAAAGTGAAATTTACGAAGCATTTTATCTTTGTTGGTGGCTGATTAAGCATTTGGTTTAGCGAAAGATTCAAGGCGGGCTGGCAAATTCTCCCCAACGATCAAGAGCCGGACAAACCGGCCGCAATAACAAGAAGCCGGGTTCACCGGACCGAACAAGAGAGCCGGGAAAACCGGCCGATACAGGCAGAGGAGCGAAACGGCTCTGAAGCGTTGACAGGAAGTCATCGGGGAAATCGGCTCCACCTGGACCAACAAGGAGCCCAACTGAAAACCGCCGGACGGGCGGAACAAGACGGGGACACGATCATGGCTTATTTTGATGCCGGAAACATGCGGTTTGAGGATATCGCCGCCACGGGCAATGCCGAGACGCTTTTCGAGCTGGGTTTGATGTATGCGACCGGCCGCAACGGTGAACCGGATGTTGTCGCCGCACACAAGTGGCTCAACATCGCTGCTTTCCGCGGCGTCGAGGCTGCAAAGCATCATCGCGAAGCGCTCGCCGCCGAGATGACGCGCGAGGAAATCGCTCAGGCCCAGCGCGAGGCGCGCGACTGGATTACCCGGCATTAATAGGCCGGGCAGGCTTCGACCGATAAAAGGTTTGCCGGACAGCCGGCCAAAAACAAAAGAGCCGGACAACCGGCCTCAGATGCCAAGAGAGCGTGCCAAGCGCCACGGCAAACAAAACAGGGCAAGGCAAAACAGGGCAAGGCAAAACAGGGCAGGAAGAGCGCGCAAAGCGACGGGTCCGAGAAGGCGCCGAACAAGCAAGGCGCCGAAAATCAGAAGCTGTCTGTTTCCACCGACCGGGAGCCGGATGGGACTTTGTCCCGTTTGCTGGAAACAGGCAGCTTTTGTTCGTTTGCGGTTCGGCTGGCAGCAGGACCACGCGGCAGCGATACGATTCAGCATTATTTTTCATGTCTTCCTTCTGTCGGGGTTCAGTTGTGAATTCCGGCAATCGGGCCATTTTACATGGCCGGAAAACAATGCCACCCTGACCCTGGGGAGTGGCGGCCAAGGTTCAGGAACACACCATGCAATTTGCCGAGGTAAACGGGGTTACGCTACACTATCAGACGATCGGTGCGGCCAAGGACAAGCCGCTGGTCGTCTTCATCAATTCGCTCGGCACCGATTTCAGAATCTGGCGTGACGTGATCGTCGAGATGGCTGGAAATGCTGCCATGCTCGCCTATGACAAACGCGGCCATGGCCTTTCTTCCACGGGTACCGCCCCCTACACCATGAGCGATCACGTCGGCGACCTGATCGGCCTGCTGGAATACCTTTCGGTCGACAACGTCGTGCTGTGTGGCGTCTCGGTCGGCGGCATGATCGCCCAGGGCGTCTGCGCCCGGCGGCCCGATCTGGTTTCCGCACTGGTGCTTTGTGACACCGGCCACAGGATCGGCACGGCGGAACTGTGGAATGACCGTATTGACCGGATTGCCAGCGGAGGCATTTCGGTAATGTCGGAACCCATTCTGGAGCGCTGGTTTACCGCGGATTTTCGCAACAGCCGGGCAGCGGAACTGGAAGGTTACCGCAACATGCTGATCCGCCAGCCGGTCGAGGGTTACACCGGCACCTGTGCTGCCATCCGCGATGCCGATTTCACCCAGGATGCAGCCAACATCGCCGTGCCCGCGCTGTGTGTCGTTGGCGACCAGGACGGCTCGACGCCGCCGGCGCTGGTCGAGGAACTGGCAGGTCTGATCCCCGGTGCGAGATTCGAGGTGATAGAGGGGGCGGGCCACTTGCCGTCCATCGAACAACCGGGGAGACTCTCGGCGCTCATCAAGGGGTTTCTGACTGCAAATGCCGTAGCAGCCCGGGGGGAGGGCAGCCTGCTTCATTGACCGCAATGCCGGTTGGCACCGTAGTCTGCAACCATATCCGGCAGCGCGGGTGCGACGAAAAACGGTATCTGCCGGTTACAGTCGGCTGTGGCAGTATGCCGTGAGGAGAAAAGACAATGGCAAAGGCAACCAGAAAGAAGCAGCCTGCATCCGCCAAACCCGGAGCGGTCTTTCCGCAGCGCGACCGAACATGGCACCCCAAGGCATACGATCCGGGCTACCGCTCAAGCATCCTGCGTTCACCGAAAAAGAAGCTGGTCATGATCCCGCAAACGGCTTCCGAACTCGCAGGCCCCGTTTTCGGCCACGATCTGATAGGCAACAAGGACAGCGATCTCATCACCAATTTTGCCCGTTCGGGAAAGTCGGCCATTGGCGAGCGCATCATCGTCCACGGCCGCGTGCTCGATGAACAGGGCAGGGGTGTGCCCGATTGCCTGGTCGAGATCTGGCAGGCAAACGCCGGCAGGCGCTACCGACATGTCAACGAATCCTACATCGCGCCGCTCGATCCGGATTTTGGCGGCTGCGGCCGCACGCTGACGGCAAGCGACGGCAGCTACCGCTTCACCACCATTCGTCCCGGCCCCTATCCCTGGCCCAACGGCCCGAACGACTGGCGCCCGGCGCATATCCATTTCTCGCTCTTCGGTCAGGCCTTCACACAGCGCCTGATCACCCAGATGTATTTCGAGGGCGATCCGCTGATCCCGCGCTGCCCCATCGTGCGCACGATCAAGGACCCAAAAGCCATTCAGCAGCTGGTAGCCAAACTCGACATGGAAGGGACAAGACCGATGGATTCCCTTGCATACCGCTTCGACATCGTGCTGCGCGGCGCGCGGTCGACCCTGTTCGAGAACCGTCTTGAAGGCAATTGAGGCAGAGGAGGCACATCATGGCAAAGCAATTGAAGGAAAGCCCCTCCCAGACCGCTGGACCCTATGTCCATATCGGGCTGACACCCAACTATACCGGCATTCGAGGCGTCTATCCTGGCGATCTCGGCAAGGAGACGGGCGCGGAGGGTTCTGCCGCGATCACCCTGACGGGCACGGTTTACGATGGTGCCGGTGAGCCGGTGCGCGACTGCCTGATCGAATTCACCCAGGCCGATGCTCAGGGCCGGACGAAACTGGCGAAAGTCGGCCGCAAGACCGGCAAGTTCACCGGCTTTGCCCGCGTGCCGGTCAATCTGAAGACCGGCGAATTCCGCCTGAAGACGGTAAAGCCCGGCGCCGTTGCCGCAGCCGATGGCGGCCTGCAGGCGCCGCACATTACCGCATGGATCGTCGCCCGGGGCGTCAATGTCGGGCTTCACACCCGAATCTATTTCGCCGACGAGGCTAAGGCGAATGCAACCGATCCCGTGCTTTCGCTGGTGCCGAAGGCCCGTCGCAACACGCTCATCGCCGAAAAAACCGCAAACAACCGATACCGCATTGACATCCGTCTGCAGGGCGAGGATGAAACGGTGTTCTTCGACGCCTGACCGGTTAAGCCATTTTCTCCATGTCAAAACCCTGCATCATCTGTGTTGCCATCACCGGCTCGCTTCCGCGCAAGGAAGACAATCCGGCTGTCCCCATCACCATTGCCGAACAGGTCGAGTCGACCCAGGCGGCATTCGAGGCGGGCGCTTCCATCGCTCATTGCCATGTGCGGCTGGAGGACGGGTCTCCGACTTCCGACCCGGAGCGCTTTGCCCGGCTGAAGGAGCAGCTTGAAAAGCACTGCCCCGGCATGATCGTCCAGTTCTCCACGGGCGGACGCTCGGGAGCGGGCGCCGAGCGCGGCGGCATGCTGCCGCTGAAACCGGACATGGCCTCGCTCACCGTCGGTTCCAACAACTTTCCCACCCGCGTCTATGAAAATCCGCCCGATCTCGTTGACTGGCTGGCGGCCGAAATGCGCCAATACGGCATCAAGCCGGAGATCGAGGCTTTCGACCTTTCCCACATCCATCAGGCCGTGGCGATGAACCGCGACGGCCGCATTCCCGGCAAGCTTTATGTCCAGTTCGTCATGGGCGTGAAGAACGCCATGCCCGCCGACAAGGACGTCTTCGACTACTATGTGAAGACCGTGAACCGGCTGGCGCCCGACGCCGAATGGTGCGCTGCCGGCATCGGCCGCCACCAGATCGAGGTCAATGAATGGTGCATTGCCGCCGGCGGCCATACCCGCACCGGCCTGGAGGACAATGTTCGCCTCGACCGTGACACCCTTGCCCCTTCCAATGCCGCGCTGGTGGCGCGTGCCGTCGCGCTGTGCGAGAAATACGGTCGGCCGGTGGCAACGGCTGCCCAGGCCCGTGATATTCTCGAACTGCACCCGGCAGCCTGACCGGCGCAAACAAGGTAACAGACCCGGACATGACTGAAGCTTACATCTGCGACTATATCCGCACCCCAATCGGCCGTTTCGGCGGGGTGCTGGCACAGGTGCGCACCGACGATCTCGGTGCCGTTCCGCTCAGGGCACTGATGGAGCGCAACGGTTCCGTCGACTGGGGCGCGGTCGACGATCTGCACTATGGCTGCGCCAATCAGGCAGGCGAGGACAACCGCAATGTCGGCAGGATGTCGGCGCTGCTGGCCGGCCTGCCGGAAACGGTTCCCGCCAACACGATCAACCGGCTGTGCGGCTCCGGCATGGATGCCATCATTGCCGCGGCCCGTGCCATCAAGGCCGGTGAAGCCGAACTGGTGATTGCAGGCGGTGTCGAGAGCATGACCCGCGCGCCCTTCGTCATGCCCAAGGCTGCAGCGGCCTTTTCCCGCGACAACGCGGTCCATGACACGACCATTGGCTGGCGCTTCATCAACCCGGTGATGAAGGCGCAGTACGGCGTCGATTCTATGCCGGAGACGGCAGAAAATGTTGCTGAGGATTTCAATGTCTCCCGCGAGGATCAGGATGCCTTCGCCCTTCGCTCCCAGCAGAAGGCCGCAAGCGCAATCGCCTCGGGAAGGCTGGCGAAGGAAATCACCCCGGTCACGATCAGGTCACTCAAGGGCGATACGGTGATCGATACCGACGAGCACCCGCGCGAGACGACACTGGAAAAACTTGCCGCCCTCAAGGCGCCGTTCCGCGAGGGCGGTTCGGTGACGGCGGGCAATGCATCCGGTGTCAACGATGGCGCGGCGGCACTGATTGTTGCTTCGGAAGCGGCAGCGAAGAAACACGGCCTGACCCCGATTGCCCGCGTTCTGGGTGGAGCAGCCAGCGGCCTTGCGCCGCGCATCATGGGCTTCGGCCCGGCGCTGGCGACGAAAAAACTCTGCGCACGGCTCGGCATCACACCGCAGGATTTCGATGTGATCGAACTGAACGAGGCCTTCGCCTCCCAGGGGCTTGCCACCCTGCGCGACCTCGGGATTGCCGATGATGCGCAGCATGTGAACCCCAATGGCGGCGCCATAGCGCTCGGCCATCCGCTCGGCATGTCGGGCGCCCGCATCACCGGCACGGCAGCACTCGAACTGCACGAGAGGGGTGGCAGGCTGGCGCTGGCCACCATGTGCATCGGCGTTGGCCAGGGGATTGCCATCGCCGTCGAGCGGGTCTGACCGGCCATGTCGTTCACGCCCTTCAACGCACCGCTGCTGGGTGGTTTGCTGGGCGATGTTGAGGCAGTTGCCTGCTTCTCAGTGAAGGCGGATCTCGATTGCATGGTCCGCTTCGAGGTGGCGCTGGCACAGGCCGGGGCCAGCCATGGCGTCATTCCGGCGGAAGCGGCGCAGGCGATTATAAAGACGCTCGAAGGCTTCGAACCCGATGTCAGGGCCATCGGCATGGCGACGGCGCGCGATGGGGTCGTTGTGCCCGAACTGGTGCGCCAGATGCGCTCGGCAATCGGCGAACCGCACAGCGCTCATCTTCATTTCGGCGCCACCAGCCAGGATCTGATCGACACCAGTTTGATCATGAGAATCAAGGGCTTGTGCGATCTGTTGGAATCAAGGTTAGTTCAAGCTGAATCGGAACTTGAACGGCTTGAAGCCGCTTTCGGCAACAATGCCCTGATGGCCCGCACCCGCATGCAGGCTGCCATTCCCGTTACGGTGGCAGACCGTATCGCGGCCTGGCGGCAGCCGCTTTCCGGGCACCGCGCAAGGCTGGCGGAACTCAGGCCGCGCGTGCTGTGCCTGCAATTCGGCGGCGCGGCCGGCACGCTGGACAAGCTCCATGACAAGGCGGTGCCGGTCACCGGCGAACTGGCGGAGCTGCTCGGCCTCAATGCGCCGGCGCGCAACTGGCAGACCGACCGCTCGGCCATTGCCGAGTTCGCAAACTGGCTGTCGCTGGTAACCGGCGCCCTCGGCAAGATCGGTCAGGACATGGCCTTGATGGCGCAGAACGGCATCGATGAGATCGCGCTTTCCGCCACCGGCACCTCCTCCGCAATGCCCCACAAGCAGAACCCCGTACTGGCCGAAACGCTGATGACGCTTGCCCGCTTCAATGCCACCCAGCTTGCCGGCATGCACCATGCGCTGGTGCATGAACAGGAGCGCTCCGGTGCAGCCTGGACGCTGGAATGGATGCTGCTGCCGCAAATGTGTATCGCCGCCGGCGCGGCGACGCGCACGACGCTTGCGCTGCTCGCCCGGATCGAGCGCATCGGCAGCCCCGTATGATCTGCCGGCCAAATTGGCCGGTCAGAACAATTCCT
>JAMLIH010000047.1 GCA_023954255.1 Phyllobacteriaceae bacterium
GTAAACGTCACCACCGCGCCGGTATCGCTGCGGCCTTTGGTGAGCTTTGCGATTTCGGCTGCCACGTCGAAATCCGCGCTCTGGATGCGAATATCGGGCGTGATCGTGCTCATGGCGCCGCTCAGCCGCCCGTCATCGGCGGAAAGAAGGCTGCTTCCGTGACGCCTGCAAGCGATGTCGCGGGATCGTCCGCATGCTCCTGATTGAGCGCCACGCGAACAACCTTTTCATGGGCGAAGACTGTGGCGAATTCCTCGCCACGCGATTTCTGCCAGGAAAGCAGGTCGCCCAGCGTCGTCACGTTCGCCGGCAGTTCCGCCTCTTCCTCGGCAATGTCGAGACGTTCGCGGATCCAGGAGAAATAGACGAGCTTCATGGCTCTAGTCCATCACATGCTTGATACCGGCGCGGAAATAGTCATAGCCGGTGTAAAGCGTGATCAGCGCGGCAACCCACAGCAGGGCAATGCCGATCTGGGTCGTGTAGGGCAGTACCTTGTCGCCGGCGGGGCCCGCCAGCAGAAAGCCGATCGCCAGCATCTGCACCGTCGTCTTCCACTTGGCAAGCTGGGTGACGGGTACGCTCACCTTCAGTTCGGCAAGATATTCGCGCAGGCCCGAAACGAGGATTTCACGGCACAGGATGATGATGGCAGCCCACAGCGACCAGCCGGCGATCGTCTTGTCGGTATCGGCTGCCAGCAACAGCAGGCAGGTGGCGATCAGGAGCTTGTCGGCAATCGGGTCCAGCATGCGCCCGATGGTCGAGGTCTGCTGCCAGGCGCGCGCCAGATAGCCGTCGAAGAAATCGGTGATCGAGGCGACGATGAAGATGCCGAGCGCCGACCAGCGTGCCAGATCGCTCGACTGCAGCTTGCCTTCCAGGAAGAAGCACAGCGCGACCAGTGGTACGGCGACGATCCGCCCATAAGTCAGCACATTGGGCAGGGCCAGCCAGTGGGCATCGGATTTTTTCGGCTTCTGCGCCATTTTCACCCCGGAACCTGTCATCTTTATCGCATGTAATGCCGGATTTTCATCATTCCAAGGTGCCATTACGCCACAACCCAACGCATTGCAGGCAATTGCCCCCGGTTCAACCGTTTTCGTGAAAATGATCGTAAATTGTCTGCGCCATTTCACGCGAAATGCCATCGACGGCCATCAGATCGGTGAGGGCTGCCTGTCCGACGGCCTTTGCGGTGCCGAAATGGTGCAGCAATGCCCGCTTGCGGGAGGGGCCGATACCCGAAATCTCGTCGAGCGGGTTCTTCACCATCTCCTTCTTGCGCCGTGCCCGGTGCGAGCCGATGGCGAAGCGGTGCGCCTCGTCGCGCAAACGCTGAACGAAGTAGAGCACCGGATCGCGCTCGGCCAGCATGAAGGACGGCTTGCCGGCCATGAAGAACTTCTCCCGCCCCGCATCGCGATCCGGCCCCTTGGCGATGCCTGCCACCGCCACCTGATCCTCGATACCCAGTTCGCGCATCACTTCCATGACGGCGTTGAGCTGGCCCAGACCGCCATCGATCAGCAGCAGGTCCGGCCATTGCGGCATGGCGCCGTCTTCGGCCTCCGCATCTTCTTCGTCACCGGCAGCCGCTTCATCGCCATCGCGCAGCCCGGCCTCGCGGATCAGCCGCGAAAACCGCCGTGTCAGCACCTCGCGCATCATGCCGTAATCGTCGCCGGGTGTGAGTTCGCCGTTCTTGATGTTGAACTTGCGGTACTGGTTCTTGGCAAAACCCTCCGGCCCGGCAACGATCATCGCGCCCACCGCATTGGTGCCCATGATGTGGGAGTTGTCGTAGACCTCGATGCGCTGTGGCGCGTCATCAAGGCCGAAGGCCTTCGCCACGCCGTCGAGCAGCCTTGCCTGGGTCGAACTCTCGGCAAGCCGCCGCGCCAGCGCCTCGCGGGCATTGAGCAGCGCATGGTCGACCAGATCGCGCTTCTCGCCGCGCTGGGGCCGGGAAACCGATACCTTGTGACCTGCCTTCAGCGTCAACGCCTCCTCGAGCAGGTCCATTTCCTCGGCCGTGTGCGACAGCAGAACCTGCCTTGGAACCGGCTTGTCGTCATAGAACTGCGCCAGGAACTGCGACAGGATTTCCTCTGCTTCCACCGCCTTGTCGGCGCGGGGGAAATAGGCCCGGTTGCCCCAGTTCTGGCCGGTGCGGAAGAAGAAAACCTGAACACAGGTCATGCCGTCCTGTTCGGCCAGCGCAAAGACATCGGCCTCCTCGACACCGCGTGGATTGATGCCCTGATGGCCCTGTACCATGGAAAGCGCGGCGAGCCGGTCGCGATAGACGGCAGCACGCTCGAAATCGAGCGCCTCCGCGGCATCTTCCATCTGGCTGGAAAGGGTCTCCTTGATCGCCGAACTGCGGCCCGACAGGAACTGCTTGGCCTCGCCGACCAGCCTGGCGTAGTCGGCAAGCGAAATCTCGCCGGTACACGGCGCCGAACAGCGCTTGATCTGGTAGAGCAGGCAGGGCCGGGTGCGGGTCTCGTAGACCCCGTCGGAACAGGTGCGGATCAGGAATGCCCGCTGCATGGCGTTGATCGAGCGCGTCACCGCCCCGGCGGAGGCAAACGGCCCGAAATAGTCGCGTTTCCTCATCCGCGCGCCGCGATGCTTGAAGACGCCCGGCGCCTCGTGATCGTCGGTGATGACGATATAGGGAAAGCTCTTGTCGTCGCGCAGCAATACGTTGAAGCGCGGCCGCAGGCGCTTGATGAGATTGGCTTCCAGCAGCAGCGCCTCGGTTTCCGTGCGGGTACGCACGAATTCCATGTTCGCCGTTTCTGCGATCATGCGGGCGATGCGGTTGGTGTGCCCGCCCATCTTGGCATAGGAGGCAACCCGTTTCTTCAGGCTCTTTGCCTTGCCGACATAGAGCACATCGCCCTTGGCATTGAACATGCGGTAGACGCCGGGCGAGTTGGGCAGGCGCTTGACGAACTGCGAAATGACCTCCGCGCCCCTGAGCGCCGCGCCGCCGGGGGAGGGCTGCAACGCTTCTTCCCATTCGATCCTGTCGCCGGTGGTTGCGGCAAGATCGGGCTTCGCCAACTCCGGATTTGCCATGTCCGGATTTTGAGTATCCGGATTTGCCGGTTCTGAAGCCTCCGCGCTCATGGCCGCGACCGTTCCCAGCCATCGGGATCGGCACCGGCCTGATATCCCAGCTCGAACAGCGGCTTCATGTATTCGGGATCGAAAAAGCCCTTCGACTTGTGTTCGAAGGAATTAGGAATCGAGGTGCGGTAGAAGGCGATGCCGTCGCGCTCGGCGATGTCGTAGATGCGGCCGACATCCGAGCGCCCCTGATTGCGGATCAGCGTGTTGAGCGAGCGCTCGACGATCTGCACCGTGCCCTTCTCCAGCGGCTTGTAGGAAGCATCGAGCTTGGTATTGCGCACCACGAAAACGCGCTTCTTCAGACTGAAACCCAGAGCCTTCTCGAGATTGCGGATGGTGATATTGGGCGGATAGAGAAATACCTGTTCGGTCACGCCGCCATCGACATGCAGTTCCTCGAAATGCTGGCCATTGTAATCGACGGGGATCGCTACCGGCGGAAACGCACCGGGAATGGAGGCCGAGGCCTGAATGATCTTGCGGAACAGCTCCACCTTGCCGGGATAGGTGCTGGCTGAAAGCCCGCTCAGGTTCCAGATCACCCCGCGCTCTGCCTCCAGATTGGTAGTGCCGACCAGCAGCATTCGTCCCGCCCGGCTCTCTGCCGCAATCGCGTTGAGCAGTTGCGGCGTGACGTGCTTCTTCAGCAGGTCTTCAAATCCGCTGACATTCATCAGGCCGCCGCCACTGGCAAGATTGACCTTGCCGATATCGCGCGTTCGCGTGGTGGTGTAGATTTCCTTCAGCACGGGATCGTAGCGGCTGCCAAGAAAGGCAAAGGGCGCAATGATGGCGCCGGTCGAAACGCCGGTGACGATCTGGAACTGCGGCCGCGTGCCGGAAGCTGTCCAGCCATTGAGCAGCCCGGCGCCATAGGCCCCGCTTTGCCCGCCCCCCGAAAGCGTCAGGATATCGAACTGGCGGTCATTTGCATCAAGATGCGCGCGCAGCGCTTCGGCATAATTCTGTGTGAGCGCCTCGCCATTGCCGCTGAATTCGTCCGCCCAATTGCGAAGATTGGCAACGCCCTCCACCGTTACCGAGCCGAGCAGGGCCTCGGGCACGGAATCGTGCTTGACCTGCGTGCAGGCGGCAACCAGCACCAGAAGCAAGACAGCAGGAAATGCGGCAATGCGTTTCATCATGACGGTTTCGAATACTGCGTCTGGCTGCCCGAATGCAACCACCGTTGTGGCGCTGGCCTGCAAGGCCCTGACATCACACTGACAGGGAACGGTGGGTCTCTGCGGCTTTCTGTGCTGCTATTCCGGCGCGTTGGTGACGTCCGGCGTTTCCCAGGCCAGATGCTGGCCGCCATCGAGTGCGATCATCTGGCCGGTTACCGACTTCGCCCGCCACAGCCAGTGGACGGTATCGCCGAACTCTTCCAGCGCCGGTGCGCGCTTGAGAATGAGCCCGTCCACCTGCCTGTCGAAGTCGTGCGGCGATTGCCGGTGATTGGCAAGCGTCGGCCCCGGTCCGATGGCATTGACGCGGATGGTCGGTGCCAGTGCCTGGGCAAGCGTGCGTGTCGCCATCCACAGGGCGGATTTCGACAGCGTATAGGAGTGAAAATGCGGCGTCGGCCGCCATACGCGCTGGTCGATGATGTTGACGATCAGCCCTTCTGCGGGGTCTTGCGCCGCAAGGACGGCCGCAAGGTCGGACGGCGCCTTCACATGCAGGTCGAAATGAGCCTGCCAGACGGTTTCATCGGGCTCGAACACGCTGTCATGCTCAAAGGCCGAGGCGTTGTTGATCAGCAGATCGATCGTGCCGAGTCGGGCCGCCGCCTCGCCGAACATCCGGACAGCTTCCCCCGGCTGGCTGAAATCGGCTGATAGCGCCAGCGCTTCAACACCGGCTTCGCGCAATTGGGACACCAGCGCATCGGCATCGTCCTGCGACTGGTGGTGGTGGATGGCGATGTTGCAGCCAAGCCCCGCAAGATGGCGCGCCATTGCGGCGCCGATCCGTCTGGCGCCGCCGGTAATCAGGACATTGTTTGGCCGATCTGTCCGGGACACTTGCCTGCTCGATTGTTTGGCCGCCTGCCTAGACGATGAACGCCAGGACGGCATAGGCCAGATAGCCGGCAACCATGGCCGTGCCGACCCGCTTGCCGATCTTGATCTTCCAGTGTGCCAGCACGGCCAGCAATACCGCACATGCCAGCATCACCCACATGTCTTCATAGACGATCCGGTTCGCCGCCACCATGGGCGCGATGATCGGGGTGATGCCCATGATGGAGCCGATGTTGAAGATGTTGGAGCCGACCACATTGCCGATGGCAATCGAGTTGGAGCTTCGCAGCGTTGCCATGACGGTGGTGGCAAGCTCCGGCAGCGAGGTGCCGATGGCGACGATGGTAAGGCCGATGACATCGTCGGAAACATCCCAGCGCCGGGCGATGGCGCTGGCCGCTTCGACGGTGAGGTTGGCGCCGAACGGCAGGGCTGCGAGGCCGACCGCAATCAGGGCCAGAATGACGGGCAGGGAAGAGGGCGTCTTGCCGACCTCCTCGTGAATGTCGACCGGCGTCTCATCGTTTGCCTTGGCCGCGGAACGGAACTGGTCATAGAGAAAAAAGGCCAGCAGCAGCAGCAGGATGACGCCTTCCGTCTGGGTCACGGACCGGTCGAGCAGAATGGCCATGAAGACGACGGTGAAACCGATCATCACCAGAATGTTGCGCCCGATTCCGGCATCGTCGCAGCGCGAAGGGGCAATCAGCGCCGGCAGGCCCATGACCAGCAGCACATTGGCGATGTTGGAGCCGACCACATTGCCGATGGCGATGCCGGAGACGCCGGCAAGGGCTGCCTGCACCGAGATGAAGAGTTCCGGGGCGGAGGTGCCGAAGGCGACGATGGTCAGCCCGATGATGAGGGCGGGGATCTTGAGGCGTTCGGCGAGGCCGACCGCGCCTCTGACGAGCACGTCGCCGCCGACCAGCAGGATGGAAAGCCCGGCAACAAGCAGCAGATAGTCAAGCATCGGACGTTCCGGGAGATCGAATTGAGCTGGCGGCAGGTCGCATGGTGCAGGAAATGTGGCGGCAAATCGGAAGATACAAGCAGCGCATATAGGGTGCCGGGCGGCCGGTTGTAACCCCCGCGCTGCAATATCTTGCCGGTCTGGCCGGCAGAGCGGATCGTTAACCAAAGACCGAACGTCACGAGATTGCCGCTTTGTCGTCAAGGTTCCTCTATCACTTCGCCAGAATTGCCTGCGACATATTCCTTGCGGACCACGAGGAGTATGAGTGATGTATCCAGAGACGAGTTGCTCCAGGGCAGGGGCGAAACCGAAATTGCGCCGGACGGGAGCTGCCGTCGCGCGCTCCGCACTTTCCGGCCTTGTCATTCTTTTCGGCGCGGCGGCTGCCAATTCCGCCGATATCAATACCGGAACCGGCGTTGGCACAGTGGAGCCCAGCTTCGACCCCGTCGCCAACAGCTCGGTGTGGACCGGCGCCTATGCCGGCGTTCATGGCGATCTGAAATGGCGCAAGGTCGGCGTGATGGGCTCTGAGGATATCGACCTCAACCACAGCCCGGCCTTCGGCGGCTATATCGGCTACAACCAGGAAATCTACGGACCCGTCGTCGGCGGCGTCGAGGTCATGGGCGGCTATTCCGGCCAGAGCGCGAGCAAGGGCGGCTACACCGCCGAACAGAGCTGGGAAGCCTCGCTGCGCGCCCGCATGGGCTACGCGCTGGAGCAGAACCTGTTCTACGGCCTTGCCGGCGTCAACACCTCGCGCGTGACGGTTTCCAATGGCGGCGGTTCCGACACCAACTGGATGACCGGCTGGTCGCTGGGCGCCGGTGTCGAACGGCAGCTGACGGAAAACATCGTTGGCCGTATCGAGTACGACTATTCGCGCTACGGCAAGACGGAATTCCAGACCCCCGGTCCCAACCGCGACGTCGACCTGACGGATCACGGCATCAAGCTGGGCGTCGGCCTGAAATTCTGATCATGCGGTCCGGCGGCGGCGCAACGTCAGTTGTTGTCGCCGTCGAGCAGATTGCCGAGCCCGCCAAGGATCGAGCCTTCGCCTTTCGATCCGCCGCGGCTGGGAACGGCAGCCCACATCCGCCCGGCCAGCCGCGAGAAGGGCAGGGACTGGATCCACACCTTGCCCGGCCCGGTAAGCCTGGCAAAGAAGATGCCCTCGCCGCCGAAGATCATCGACTTGATAGAGCCTGCCCGCACCAGGTCGAAATCGACACTCGCGGTGTGGGCGGCAACGCAGCCCGTGTCGATGTGCAGTTCCTCGCCTGCTTCCAGCGTGCGCTCCACCGTCGTGCCGCCGACATGCACGAACACCCAGCCATCGCCATCGAGCTTCTGCATGATGAAGCCCTCGCCGCCGAACAGGCCGGTCATGATGCGGCGCTGAAAGGCGATGCCGAGCGAAACCCCGCGCGCCGCGCAAAGAAAGGCATCCTTCTGGCAGACGAGCTGACCGCCGATCTCGTCGAGCTTGATCGCCAGGATATGGCCCGGATAGGGGGCGGCGAAGGCAACCCGCGCCTTGCCCTGTCCCTGATGGGTGAAGACGGTGGTAAACAGGCTTTCGCCGGTGATCAGCCGTTTGCCCGCACCCACCAGCTTGTCGAGGAAACCGCTGCTTTCGCCATGCGACCCGTCGCCGAACACGGTGGTCATCTCGATATCGGGGTCCTTGAACATCATCGAACCGGCTTCCGCGATGGCCGACTCGCCGGGATCGAGCTCGATCTCGGCAAACTGCATCTCGTGGCCCTTGATCTCGAAATCGATGTCGTCGGCAAGCCCGCCCGAGCGTTCGTGGCGGGCAATCGGAATGCTGGGAACGGTGTTGAATACCATGGCGCTGATCCTTCGAAGGGGGAATCGGTTGCGCCAAGAATTGCCCGATTGGGGGCCGGGACTCAATCGCGTCCATCAGGGCAATTGGGCTTTTCAGGAAATGAGGATTTTATCCGTCGCGGAACTGCCGCCCCAACCCGGCACCCGCCAGCTACCGCCCGCAGTCTATCGCATCGTGCGGCAGTAGCCGTCGTGGTTCTTCCACGGGTCGAGCCCGGCAACGCAATGGGTAACGTCCCAGTTCTTGCCGACGAAGCCGCCGATATCCTCGATCATGTACCAGATCTGCCGGTGCTGGCCGTTGGAAAGAATGGCCGTGGCGTTGCAATAGCGCCGCGTCACCGGCGAATTTTCCATCGACACGGTGCGGTGCTCGTGCATGCGGTCGAGCCGCACCAGCGTGAACCCGCGCTGCCAGGTCTTTGCTTCCGCCCAGTTGAAGTCGCGCATGATGCGGCCTTCCACCGGCGGGTCCGTGCACAGGGGAAACTGCGCGGCACTGGCAGCGCCCGCGAGGCTGAATCCCGCAGCGGCAAGCATCAGGGAAAGTCCGGTTTTGAGCATGGTTCTCATCGCGTCTGTCGTCTTGTCGTGAGGATGGCGGCTGGTTGCAAGTCCAGTTCGAAACCCAACTTGGACCGCCTCAACTTTAACCAATGCCGGGGGAAGTTCAAGCGGAGTGTTGAGTAGAGGGATCAGGACGAAGTTCCACTTCGAGCCCTTGGCGGCCATCCTGCAGGTCGGCCTGACGTTGTCGCAGGTTTTGGATTTTCGCGACAAGCAACCGATTGACAATTTTGAAAATTTGCTCTTTTATCGTGTCTCAATCAACTGGAAAGAGACGACAATGCGCGAAACATTCATGCTTCCCAAAGCATCTATTCGGAACCCGGCCCGTATCGTGAAAGCTTGATGAGGCAGTGACTGCGAGCCGGAGTTAGTTGCCCAGTGGATTGTCTATCTTACGCAGCATCCGCGGGACCGGGAATCCCGGTGAACAGGGATTTACACCTAAACAAGCTGCCGATCTGGAACTTCGTTCTGTGACGGGAGATTCTGTCTGTCGCCGTCGAGCGCAATTTGCTTCTTTGAAAACGACGCCGGAACGCCCAAGGTCGGCGGCGTATGCCGGGATTTCGCAATACCGCTGCCAGTAGATTTCGTGATCGCGGGCACCCCAGCTCGCCTCCGCGTCGGGTTTGCCACCATCTGGTGCCTGATCATTGGGAAGATCATTGGCTTTGCGAATGGCATGATGGCGAGCGTTGGAAACGGCTTGATGTGGAGTTTGCACCGTCGGGGTAACTTCCTTCAATGCATTGGATGTGCCGCGAGCGATTTCTAACGGCGATGAGGCGTGGTTTCGAGTCAGGGACGAGTTGAGATCGCTTCGCGATTTGGCGTGTCGAGCCTTGATCTTGGCGGGCGTGGCTCGTCGCGGGAAGCTTGTTTCGAGAAATCGCAGCCTTGCGCAAGCTGGAACTGAAAACCTTGGGATTATTGGGGCCCATCAGAAAAACTTTCCCGCGTTTCAACCACGAATGGTCGCAGCAGGCGTGGATAGTGCCTGACCAACTCGCTTCGTGCCTCAGGAGCGATGTTGACCGAGAAGGCGAGCCGGAAACTGTATCGGGCTGGTCTTTACCAAAGCAGGTCATTAGTTTCCCACAAAGCGAGCCTGTGACTATCGTGTTGCGCAACTCCTAGAACCTGCAATGGATCGTCAGCACTTGGATAACCAGGTGTAATCGTGCCGCATGTCTTTGTTCCAAGTGGAAGTTACTTGTGACAGGAAACTGCCTCCGCCGGACGGTAGCTCTGTCCGCTTAGCCGCCGCTCAGTCCCGCACCAGCCCTCCCGCTCTCACTCCCCCGTCAGCCGCTCATGGCGCCAGCGGCCCTGGCCCTTTGCCGCTTCGAGGCGGCTGGCAAGCTGCGGCAGGATGGCTTTCATCTCCGCTTCCAGCACGAAAGGGGCGTTGCGCAGGATCATGCCGCAGCCGTGGAGCACCGGCGGCTGCTCCGGCTTGCGGATTTCGATCTCGACGCAGGTGAGGTCGCTGATGCCGCTATCCTTCAGACTGCTCTTGAAGCGGGCGACCTGTGCGGCGTGTTTCAGCGGATACCAGAAGGCGAGCACGCCGCCGGACCAGCGTTTCGCCGCCCGCCGTGCCGCCTCCGCCATGCGGTCGAAGTCGGCAGCCTCCTCGAAGGGTGGATCGGTCAGCAGCAGGCCACGCTTTTCCTTTGGCGGCAGTTGCGAGCCGGGCACCAGCCAGCCATCAAGTTCGAGAATGCGAGCACGGTAATTGCCGGCAAACAGCGTTTTCAGCCGTTCTGCGGCTTCAGGGTGCAGTTCGCAGGCCGTCAGCCGGTCCTGCTTGCGCATCAGTTCCATGACCAGCAGCGGCGAACCCGGATAGGCGGCCGGATAGGCGGATATCGTGTCATTGGCGCTGCCGAACACGGCGGAAAGATAGGGCGCCAGCAGGCCCGCCGCTTCGCCCTGCGGCTGCCAGCCGGCAAGCCGCCCGATGCCGCCCACCCATTCCGGCGGGTTGCCGCGTGCATCCCGCTGCTCGGCGGGCGGCAGATCATAGCGGCCGGAACCCGCATGGGTGTCCACCACGCGGAACGCCTTGTCCTTGCGCTTGAGATAGTCGACCAGCCGCGACAGCACGATGTGCTTGAACACATCGGCGAAATTGCCTGCATGGAAGTCGTGACGGTAGTTCATTTGCCTTCCGCCTGAGGGATTGCGGACTAAAGAACCCGCTGCGGCTTGCCCGCCGGCGGAGAAAACAGGGCCGGCTGCGGGCCGCCTGTTCGCGGAGGTCACGATCCGCGAGCCCGAAAGCCGCACTTTGGCCGAGGCAACCAGCGCCAGCGCGTGCGGATAGAGACGATGCTCGGCCTCGAGCACCCGCTCTGCCAGCGTGTCGTCGGTGTCGTCCGGCTCGACGGCCACCGCCGCCTGGGCGACGATCGGTCCGCCATCGAGCGTTTCGTCGACGAAATGCACCGTGGCGCCGTGAATGCGCACGCCCGCCAGCAGCGCCCGGTGATGGGTATCGACACCCTTGAAGGCGGGCAGCAGGCTCGGATGGATGTTGAGAATCTTGCCGCGAAAGCGCCGCACGAACCCTTCCGTCAGCACCCGCATGTAGCCTGCCAGGCAGATGATGTCGGGCTTTGCCTCGGTAATTTTTTCCAGCAGCGCGGCCTCATGCGCCTCGCGGCTGTCGAAAGCCTTGTGGTCGACCACCGCAGAAGCGATGTTGTGAAATCCGGCGATCTCCAGCCCGCCTGCGCCCGGCACATTGGTGATGGCATGGGTGATGATCGCCGGATAGTCCGGCGCCATCGTTGCCATCACCAGGCTTGCCATGTTGGAGCCCCGGCCGGAAAACAGCACGCAGACGCGTTTCCGGGTTTTCTCGGCCTTGGCCATCACAAACCGGCCTGCCCATATTCGAGCGTGCCCGTATAGACGACGGGCTTGCCCGTGCGGCGTATCAGCCGGCCGATGCGCGATACCGTCTCGCCTTCGCGCTCGAGGACATGCGTGAGCGCATCCGCCTCATCCGCGCCGGCGGCGATCACCATGCCGGTGCCGCAGTTGAAGGTTTTCAGCATTTCCGCTTCGGCGATGTCGCCCGTCTGTTGCAGCCAGCCGAAGACCGGCGGCGGGGAAAGCGAAAAGAGGTCGATTTCGGCGGCCAGGCCGTCCGGCAGTACGCGCGGAATGTTCTCGGTAAAGCCGCCGCCGGTGATGTGCGCCAGTGCCTTGATCGCCCCCGTTTCGCGGATGGCGGCAAGCAGGGCGCGTACATAGATGCGCGTCGGCGTCAGCAGCGCCTCGCCCAATGTCCTGTCGGGCTCGAAAGGGGCAGGGTCCTGCCAGTAGAGCCCGCTTTGCTCGACCAGTTTTCGCACCAGCGAATAGCCGTTGGAATGAACGCCCGAAGAGGCAAGCCCCAGCAGCACGTCGCCTTCTTCCAGGGCGGCCGACGGCAGCAGCGTGCCGCGCTCGGCAGCGCCCACGGCAAACCCGGCGAGATCGTAGTCGCCTGCCGCATACATGCCGGGCATTTCCGCCGTCTCGCCGCCGATCAGCGCGCAATTGGCGATGCGGCAGCCCTCGGCAATGCCCCCGATCACCTGGGCGGCGGCCTCGACGTCCAGCGCTCCGGTGGCGAAATAGTCGAGGAAGAACAATGGCTCGGCGCCCTGCACCACGAGGTCGTTGACGCACATGGCAACGAGATCGATGCCCACCGTATCGTGTTTTCCGGCTTCGATGGCGACCTTGAGCTTGGTGCCGACGCCATCATTGGCGGCAACCAGTACAGGGTCCTTGAAACCAGCCGCCTTGAGGTCGAACAGCCCGCCGAAGCCGCCGATCTCGCCGTCCGCGCCGGAGCGAAGCGTCGATTTGACCGCAGGCTTGATGCGGGCGACCAGTTCGTTTCCGGCGTCGATGTCGACACCGGCCTCGGCATAGGTCATGCCCCGCTGATTGTGCTGGCCGGGCCCGTTGCCGGAAGATGTTTTGGGAGAACCGCTGCTCATCGGTGCGTGCAAATGTCCGTTGAAGCCTGAAACGCCGTGCGGCGGGTTTGCGGCATGGCGGATAAAACTGCAAGCGTTTTGGTTGCCGCAGCCTGTTAATACCGTGGAAACGGGCAAGTTCCCGCCTGAACGGGGCCGGCAGGGCTTTCAGCGCCTTGCGCCGGTCTTTCCCGCCATTTACATAGCACATACATAGCACAAGGCCGCAATTTGCCGGCATGCTTCAGAAAATCCCGGCAAGGGGTCACGGAACCGGAACCATGAAACAGCAAACGGTCATGAATGTCCGCAAGCAGGCGCTGTTCTGGTCAGGCGCGCTGGCAGCCTTTCTGGGCTTCCTGTGGCTGTTCGACGACATCCTGCTGCCGTTCATCGCCGGCATGGCGCTGGCCTATTTTCTCGACCCCGTCGCCGACTATCTGGAAAGCCACGGCATTTCGCGCATGTGGTCGACGGTGCTGATCACCCTGTTGCTTCTGGTTCTCTTTGTCCTGTCGATGGCGATCCTGATCCCGGTTCTGGTAAACCAGCTGACCGGCTTCATGGAACGCCTGCCGCAACTGGTGAACCGGCTGCAGGAACTCGTCGCCTCGACGGAAAACAAGTGGATCCGCGACCGCTTCGGCATCGACGGCAAGACGTTGCAGGACAACATCAACGCCCTGCTGCAGCAGGGGGCGGGTTTCGTTTCCACCGTCCTGCAGCAATTGTGGGCATCGGGAAAATCGCTCGTCAACGTGCTGTCGCTGCTGGTTGTCACGCCGGTCGTCGCCTTCTACATGCTCTATGACTGGGACCGCATGGTCGCCAAGGTCGACAGTTGGGTGCCGCCGCGCAACCGCAGGACCGTGCGCGAGCTTTTCCATGACATCGACATCGCTGTCGCAGGCTTCATTCGCGGCCAGGGCTCGCTCTGCCTCGTGCTCGGCCTGTTCTACGGCATTTCGCTGACCATTGCCGGGCTCAATTTCGGCCTGCTGATCGGCCTGATCTCGGGTCTGATTTCCTTCATCCCCTATGTCGGCTCGCTCACCGGCCTGGTGCTGTCCATGAGCGTCGCGCTGGTCCAGTTCTGGCCCGACTATTTCTCCATTGCGCTGATTGCCGGGATTTTCGGCCTCGGCCAGTTTCTCGAAGGCAACATCCTGCAGCCCAAGATGGTCGGAGACAGCGTCGGCCTGCATCCCGTCTGGCTGATGTTCGCGCTGTTTGCCTTCGGTTCGCTGTTCGGCTTCGTCGGCATGCTGATCGCGGTGCCGGCAGCCGCCGCCGTCGGTGTGGTCGTGCGCTTCGCCATGAAGCGCTACAAGGAAAGCGAACTCTTCACCGAAGGTGCGGAAGGCGTCGACGAGAGCCTGCTGGCGCCGCCGGCGACCAGCCGGGCTGCCCGCAACAATCGCAAGAACTGAGCTTTGCCCATGGCAAAGACAGCCGGTTCCCCGCCAACGCAGAAACGCATTCCCGACAAGGCCGAAAAACCGTCGCAGCTTGCGCTCGAACTCCCGGTCGAGCGGGCCGTCAGCCGCGACGATCTGCTTGAAAGCGCGGCAAACAGGCTGGCCGTCGACCTGATCGACGACTGGCCCGACTGGCCGTCGCACGCCGTGGTGCTGGCAGGCCCCGTGGGATCGGGCAAATCCCATCTTGCCGCCGTCTGGGCCCAGCAGGCCGGCGCCGCCATTCTGCCTGCTGCCGAACTCGGCAGGCATCCGGGCATCGCCGCTGAAGGCAATCTCGTGCTCGAGGATGCGGGACCTGGCACGCTGGATGAGGAGGCGCTGTTTCACGCCTTCAACCAGATGATGGCGGCGGGCCACTATCTTCTCGTCACCAGCCGCAGTTTCCCCTCCGCCTGGATGGTGCAATTGAAAGACCTGCAATCGCGCCTGCGCCTTGCCCATCTGGTCGAGTTGAGCGAGCCCGACGACGAGCTTCTGTCGGCCATCATCGTCAAGCTGTTTGCCGACCGCCAGCTCGAGGTCTCGCCGCAGATGGTCTCCTATCTCGTCGCCCGCATGGAGCGCTCGATGGAGGCCGCCGGCAGGCTGGTTGCCTGGCTCGACCGCGAGGCGCTTGCCCGCGGCAGCAGGATCAACCGCAGCCTCGCCGCCGAGGCGCTGGCAGCGATGGAAACATGTGCCCGGTGAGCGGGCGCGGTGAACCCCGCGCCGGCATTTTCGGCCACTTGCGCCACCGCAACTTACTTGTCAGCAACCGATTTGTCACAATCCGGCGTTACGCGAATCCGCTACAATATGTGCAACGCGGCCTGCGGCTTTGTCCGTGGCACCGTCCCGCTACGCGACAACCTGGAGGGATATCATGTTGAGTCCCTCCCAAAGACTGGTATTGATAGGCAAGATGACCAAGCACGAGATGATTTCCGAGCAGAATGCCGCCAAGTCCGGCACCCGGTCCGGCAAGCGTGACTGGTTTTCCGAACCTTCGCGGTTCATGAACCGCGAGCTTTCCTGGCTTGAGTTCAACCGCCGCGTTCTGGAGGAAGCTGAAAACCAGCGCAACCCGCTGCTGGAGCGTGTCCGCTTCCTGTCGATTTCCGCCAACAACCTCGACGAATTCCTGATGGTGCGCGTTGCGGGGCTGATCAGCCAGGTGCGCCAGGGCATCGAGGCGACGACGCCGGAAGGGCTGACGCCCCGCGAGCAGGTCGCCGCCGTCGACGAGGCGCTCAACAGCCTTCAGTCGGACCAGCAGAAGGTCTGGAACAGCCTCGACGGCCAGCTTGAGGCCGAAGACATCATCGTCGCCCATCCTCGCGAGCTCAACAAGGCGGACATTGTCTGGCTCGAAGAGCATTTCATGGACAACGTCTTCCCGGTCCTGACCCCGCTGTCGATCGATCCGGCCCATCCGTTTCCCTTCATCCCCAATCTCGGCAGCGCGCTGGTCTACGATCTCAAGAGTACCCGCGACGGCGATGCCATGGTGGCGCTGCTGCGCCTGCCGTCAGGCATCCGCCGCTTTGTCGAACTGCCGCCGCGCAAGGATCGCAAGACCATTTTCGTCTCCATCGAGGAGGTCATCTCGCTGTTCATCGGCAAGCTGTTCCCCGGCTACGAGGTGATCGGTTCGGGCAATTTCCGCGTCATTCGCGACTCCGATATCGAGGTCGAGGAAGAGGCCGAGGATATTGTGCGGACCTTTGAAACGGCATTGAAACGCCGCCGCCGCGGTTCGGTGATCCGTCTCGAGGTCGATGCCGACACGCCCGACAACCTGCGCGATTTCATCAGCGATGAAATCGTTTCCGAATTCACGCATGTCGCCACGGTCAACGGCATGCTTGCCCTGCACAACCTGTCGGAGATCGTGTCGGTCGACCGGCCGGACCTGAAATTCGAACCCTATATTCCGCGTTTCCCCGAGCGCATCCGCGAAATGAACGGCGACTGTTTCGCAGCCATCCGCCAGAAGGACATCATCGTCCATCACCCCTACGAGTCCTTCGATGTGGTGGTGCAGTTCATCCGTCAGGCCGCCAACGATCCGGGCGTCGTCGCCATCAAGCAGACGCTCTACCGCACCTCGAATGATTCGCCGATCGTTGCAGCGCTCGTCGAGGCCGCCGAGCAGGGCAAGTCGGTTACAGCGCTGGTCGAGCTCAAGGCCCGTTTCGACGAGGAGGCCAATATCCGCTGGGCGCGCGATCTGGAGCGCGCCGGCGTGCAGGTGGTTTTCGGTTTCGTCGACTGGAAGACCCATTCCAAGCTCAGCCAGGTGGTGCGCCGGGAGGAGGGCAGGCTGGTTTCCTATGTCCATATCGGCACCGGCAACTATCATCCCATCACCGCGCGCATCTATACCGATCTGTCCTTCTTCACCGCCAATCCCAGGGTTGCCCGCGATGTGGCGCAGGTCTTCAACTATCTGACCGGCTATGCCGAGATCGACGAGTTGAACACGCTGGCGATCTCGCCGAAGCACCTCAAGAACCGCATCCTCGAACACATCGAGCAGGAAATCGCCCATGTGAAGGCGGGCCGCCGCGGCGAAATCTGGATGAAGATGAACTCGCTGGTCGATCCGGTGATCATCGATGCGCTCTACCGTGCCTCCCAGGCAGGCGTGAAAATCGACCTGGTGGTGCGCGGCATCTGCTGCCTGCGGCCGCAGGTGGCGGGCCTTTCCGACAACATCCGCGTCAAGTCGATCGTCGGCCGCTTCCTCGAACACAGCCGAATTCTGTGTTTTGGCAATGGTGAGGGGCTTCCCTCCAAGAAGGCGCTCGTTTATGTCGGCTCTGCCGACCTGATGCCGCGCAACCTTGACCGCAGGGTCGAGGTCATGGTCAGGCTGGAAACCGAAGCCGTCCATCAGCAGGTGCTCGACCAGATCATGGTCGCCAACCTGATGGACAACGAACAAAGCTGGGAAATTACGTCGGAAGGCAAGTCGCGCCGCATCATGCCGAGTGAGGAAAGCGGGTCCTTCAGCGCGCAACGTTACTTCATGACCAATCCAAGCCTCTCGGGCAGGGGGGATTCTCTCAAAGATGATGCTCCGAAAAGCTTTGCACAGCAGTTTTTCCGCTAACCAGCGCAGGGCGATTCAGCTGGCCCAGGGCCGGCTGAAGGAACGCGAGCCGGTAGCCGTCATCGACCTCGGCTCGAACTCCGTGCGCCAGGTCATCTATGAGGGCCAGACGCGGGCGCCGGCGGTTCTGTTCAACGAAAAGATCCTCTGCGGCCTGGGCGAGGGCCTGCATCTCAGCGGCAAGCTCAACGAGATCGCCGTCGAGCGCGCCATCCGCGCGCTCAGGCGCTTCAAGCAATTGCAGCACCAGACCGGCGTCGGCGATGTTCACGTGCTGGCGACGGCCGCCGCCAGGGAGGCCGAAAACGGCCCGCAATTCATCGCCCGGGTCGAGGAACTGATGGAATGCCATGTCGAGGTGCTGACCGGCGCGATGGAGGCCCACTACGCCGCCCTCGGCATCCATGCCGGTTTCCACCGGCCCTCCGGCATTGTCGGGGATCTGGGCGGCGGCTCGCTTGAACTGGTCAATGTCAACGCCCGGAAGGGCAGTGGCATCACCCTGCCGCTCGGCGGCCTGCGCCTGCGCGAGATGGCCGGCGAATCCCTTTCCAAGGCGGCCAAGATCGCCCGCAAGGCGCTTTCCGAAAGCACCGTGACCTGGGGCGACAGCAACCGCACCTTCTATGCCGTCGGCGGCACCTGGCGTTCGCTCGGCAGGCTGCATCTTTCCTACTACGATCACCCGCTGCCGGCGGTGCATGAATACGAGGTGCCGGCAGACCGCATGCTGCGGTTCTGTTCCAAGGTTGCAGCCCGCCAGCTTTCCGACATTCGCGGCATCGAGGCGGTTTCCAAGAACCGGCGCGAACTGCTGCCCTATGGCGCGGCGGTAATGGGCGAAATCATCAAGGCCTATCAGCCGCAGACCGTCGCCATCTCTTCCCTCGGCGTGCGCGAGGGCTTTCTCTATTCCAGGCTCTCGCAGAAGGAGCGCGAGAAGGACTCGCTGCTGACGGCGGCCCGCGACCTGTCCATCCTGCGCGCCCGTTCTCCCGACCACTGCAAGGAACTGGCCGAATGGACCGGCAGGGCCTTTGCCGAACTGGGCATCGAGGAAACCGAGGACGACCGCCGCCACCGCATCGCCTCCTGTTATCTGGCCGATATCGGCTGGCGCGCCCATCCCGATTTCCGCGCCCGCCAGGCGCTGGAGGTGATCGCCAATGCCGGCTTCGTCGGCATCAGCCATGAGGGCCGCGCCTATCTCGCTTTGGCAAGCTACCACCGCTATCAGGGGCTTTCGCAGAAGGCCGGGGAACCGGAAGTGGCAGTACTGGCTAGCGAAGGCTCGAGGCGCCGCGCCCGCATTCTCGCCGCCTTCTTCCGCGTGCTCTATCTGCTGTCGGCCTCCACCCCTGGCGTCCTGCCGCTGATCGGCTTTACCAAGACGGGCCCTTCGACTGCCGAAATCCTCATACCCGCAGAACTGGTCGACCTTGCCGGCGAGCGGCCGGAAGAGCGCATGCGCCAGCTGGGCAGCGAACTGGGTCTTGAAGTATCCATCGTGCTCGGCGCCTGAGGTCTGGCCATCCGCGCGCTGAACGGTGCGGCTGGTCGCCGGCTACTCCGCGGCCATCGGAAGCTTCTGCAGCTTTTCCAGATCGACCATGACGATGTTGCGGTCGCGGTAGGAAATGGCCAGCTTGCCGTGCTTGAGCTTCAGCGCCTGAACGCCGAAGACCGCCCGCCGCCAGCCCTTCAGCGCCAGCACATCGGCCTCGTCGTCGGCGGCGATCTTTTCAAGATCGTCCACCGTGGCGATGATCTTGGCGGCCACGCCCTCCTTCTCCGCCGTCAGCTTCAGCAGCAGCTTGAGCATCTCGGTTGCAGCCGTGCAGCCTTCCGGCGCGTTTTTCGGCCTTGGCAGTTTCGGCAACTGTTCCTTGGGAACGGCGAGCACCTGTTTTGAGAGTTCGACGATGGCCTCACCCCAGCGGTTCTTGTCGAAGCCGCGCGAAAGTCCGCGATAGCGGTCGAGATCGCTGCAGGCGGCAGGCGGATTGCCGGCGATCTCGTAGATCGCCTCATCCTTCACCACCCGCCCGCGCGGCAGGTTTTGGAGCTGCGCCTGTTCCTCGCGCCAGCGCGCCAGTTCCTTCAGCATCAGCAGTTCGCGCGGCTTGCGCACCCTGAGCTTCAGCCGCTTCCAGGCATTCTCCGGCAGCATCTCATAGGTGTCCGGCGAGATCAGCACGTCCATTTCCTCGGTCACCCAGTCGGCGCGCCCCTGTTCTTCCAGATTGGCCTTCAGCTTCTGGTAGACCGTGCGCAGATGGGTCACGTCGGCAATCGCGTAGTCGAGCTGCTTGTCGGTCAGCGGCCGGCGGCGCCAGTCGGTAAAGCGCGACGACTTGTCGACCCTCGCGCCGGTAACCTTGAACACCAGCTGGTCGTAGGAAATGCTGTCGCCATAACCGCAGACCATTGCCGCGACCTGGGTGTCGAACACCGGATGGGGGATCAGGTTGCCGAGCTTGTAGATGATCTCGATGTCCTGGCGCGCGGCATGAAAGACCTTCTCGACATTGCCGTCGGCCATCAGTTCGAAGAACGGGGCAAGATCGAGGCCGTCGGCAAGCGGGTCGATGATGAAGCCGTCGCCGCCATTGTCCTTCGGCGTCGCGCACTGGATCAGGCAGAGTTCCGGCCAGAAGGTGGACTCACGGATGAACTCTGTATCGACGGTGACGAATTTTGCTTGGGAGAGGTGCTGGCAGGCGGACCGGAGATCGTCCGTTTTCGTTATGATTTTCATGAGTTACCTTCATCGGGCCGCCGGGAAACCGGCTCGCCACGATTTGAACACATCTCACGAGAGTTTGCAAATTGCCTGAAGCGGGGGCTTGGTTGGGCTGAACTTCTGCTTTGAGCCCTTTGCGGACTTCATTCCGGATGCTACGATTGTTGCTGTTCGGGTGTAGATGCCGTCCGATGTTACCACCGACCGCCCGCTCGCCAAAGCAGGAGCAATTGGAGGCGGGGATGTGGTTTTGGCAGAAAGAAGCAGGTGAGGATGATGTGTGCGTTTGTCACCCATAATGCTATAAAATTTTTGGGAATATTCGGGATGGTTTCATTCGGGATAGCACTGCTTATTTCTGATTTAAGATCGGAATACAGGACAAAAATTTTTCAACGCTTTATGTTTAGGAATTTACTTGATATAGAACTAATAATAAATTACTATAGGGATAATAAATATATATACATAACATTTTTCATATACTTTATATCGTTATTTTTATTTGTGCACTCCTGTAGCTCAGCAAAATAAAATAGATATTTTTGACAGAGCTTTCTGAGCAGCCATTCTTCATAGGCGTAATCATATTGGCGTGTCTTATTGCTAAACATAACAAACTTGGACTGAAAATTACGTTGCCTAGCCGTTAGTGGTCTAAAGCTAGCGTGGATAATACATTTAACTCATGTAGCCGTTTTCCTTGTTCACTAGCTCTTGTAATTTGGCGAATGGGGCTTTGTGATCCCACCTTGTTTGGCGAATAATTCAATATCAGCAAAGTCCGCATTTATGAAATTTAACATCATGCCCTTTTTGGACCGCTTTGGATGTCATGTCCATGTGGGGCAAGCAGAGCCAATCTTACTCGGTTAGTGGATATCCGTCCAAACCCAATCGGGTGGAAGTTGGTGCCAAGGATGGTCCGGAAACCGCTTTGCCATCTCCTCCCTGATCTTTCGCTCTCGGCTAACGGGACCACCTACATCCCAATCGGCCTGTTCTGCTCAAAGTCAGCAACTAATCGGGCTGATGTTGCTGTTCAGCGTCCCACACAACCATGATCTCCAAATCCTGTATTGCTGGGTCTTCCACGCGGGTTTCACGTGTTTGCGACTTCTCCCTCCCACACAGTTACGTTGAGGTGCCGACTGGCCATTGAACTACTGAACGAGCAGCTTGCAGTGACCGAGCAAGCTCATGTCGCGAAGCTTGGACCATCGACCGGCGCGGAGGGCTCAGGTAATCGACGGATGCGCTACGGATACCACAGCCATAACAGGTGACGAAGAATGCCCGATAGCATGCCGGAAGCAGAAAACTCGCAGTCTGGAAATCGACAGGCGCAAATGATGCATTGAGCGCCAGAAGTTGCCGAAACGGCCAAAAGACGATGGCGTGAACATAGGTTGTTCAACCTCGATGCACAAGGGATGTAGAATATGAGCGCTACGTTTGAGCCAATTGACCTCTAACGATCTGTCTTTCGCAGCGATGCCGCATTCAACGCAATCACATGCAGTCTGACTGAGCCAGAGTACATCAGCAGGGCGTCCTCCATCCATGTTATTCATTTTGGGATTAAGCCCTTTAGCCAGTACTGATGTTACAAATTCACCGCGCCTGCCATTTACAGGATGAGGACCGCACTGTCCGCTTAGCCGGCATTCGAGCCCAACCCGCTCACCACCCATTCAATCCCGCCGCTTGGCGATTTTCATCATCATCGGCGAGGTGCGCAGCAGCGCGATGAAGCGGCTGCGCTTGCTCCTGGGCACCGTCGGCCGCACGGTCATCCGCCACATCGTCATCACCACCAGCGCCATGTGAACGATGCTGGTGAAGACGAACAGGACATTCGGCCCGAAACCCTGCATCAGCAGCGAGGCGACCAGCGGGCCGGTAATCGCGCCGATCGACCAGAAGAACATCATGCCGGTGGCGATCAGCACGTATTCGCCGTCCCTGGCGAAGTCGTTGGCGTGGGCTGCCGACAGCGAATAGAGCGGCAGCGCGAAGCAGCCGAACAGGAAGATGCCGGCGAAGTTCAGGCTCTCGCTGGTGCCGGCAAACAGGTTGATGAACATGCCGGCAAGGACGGCGCCCATGGAGGCGGTGGCAAGCGCGATGCGCCGGTCATAGCGGTCGGACAGCCAGCCGAGCGGATATTGCAGCACGATGCCGCCGAAAATCCCCGCGCTCATGAAGGTGGCGACCGAGGCGACCGACATGCCGATTGATTGCGCATAGACCGGGCCGATGGTGCGGAAGGCGGCGCCCGTCATGCCGATGGCGATGCAGCCAACGCAGGCAAGCGGCGACAGTTTCCACAAGAACCGCATGTCGAACCTGAACGGGCCGGGCGCCTGCGGGCGGGAGCGGTCGGCCAGCGACACCGGCACCAGCGACAGGGTGATCATGATCACCATCACGCCGAAGACGGAAAATCCGCCGATGTCGAACAACGGAATGAGAAACTGGCTGGAGATGACGCAGACAAGGTCGACCAGCCGGTAGATCGACAGTACCTTGCCCCGGTTTTCGTTCGAAACCTTCGAGTTGATCCAGCTTTCGACGGCGGCAAACAGGCTGGCAAAGCATATCCCGATGATGAAGCGCAGCACCAGCCAGGCAAACGGATTGACGACCATGACCAGCGCCAGCGTCGCCGAGGCCGCAATCGCCGCCATGGCGGCGAAGGCGCGCACATGGCCGACCATTTGCAGGATGTAGGGCACCACCCAGCAGCCCGCCATGAACCCGGCGAAGTAACCGGCTCCGATCAGGCCGATGATCGCGGTGGAAAACCCTTCCTGGTTGCCGCGAACCGCGATCAGCGTGCCCTGCATGCCGTTGCCGGCAAGCAGGATGCCGGCTGCGATGAGGAGGGGGATGAGCGGGCGGATCGCTTGCATGAAGATGCGACTCGAATTGAACTCTGCCAGTCTTGCGCCGCCCTGCCGGCGATTGCAAGGATACAGCCGCGCGTGCCCTCAGGCCTCGATCCGATCGATGAACCAGCGGGCGAGTTTCAGCCAGACCTCGTCCTTTTCGCAGGCATCCTCGACGCCGTGTTCGAGATTGGGGTTGTCGTTGATCTCGATGAGAAAGTAGCCGTCTGCCGTCTGCTTGATGTCGATGCCGTAAAGGCCATCGCCGATCAGTTGCGCGGCCCTGGCCGAGATATCGAGCAGGCGCTCCGGCGCATCGGCCAGGCTGACCGGCCGGAAGCCGCCCTCGAGCGCCCGCCCGCTGTCGCTGTGGCGCACGATCTGCCAGTGGTTTTTCGCCATCGTGTACTGGCAGACGAACAGCGGCTCGCCGCCGAGGATACCCACCCGCCAGTCAAACTCCGTCGGCATGAATTTCTGCGCGATCAGCAGGTCGGTATCCTTCAGCCAGCCGGTGGCCAGCGCCTTGAACTCCGCCGGATTGTTGGCCTTCTTGACGCCTTTCGAAAACGAGCCGTCGGGTATCTTCACCACGATGGGAAAGCCGATTGCCTGGGCGGCCTCGTCGAGATCGGCTGCAGACGACAGGATGCGCGATGGCGGCATGGTGATGCCGGCCTGTCCCATCAGTTCGTGCAGATAGACCTTGTTGGTACAGCGGATCATCGACACCGGATCGTCGATCACCGGCATGCCTTCCTGCTGGGCGCGGCGGGCGAAGCGGTAGGTGTGGTTGGCAATCGAGGTCGTCTCGCGGATGAACAGCGCATCGTAATTGGCGACCTTGGCGAGATCCTTGCGGGTGATGGGCTCGACATCCATGCCAAGCCTGGCGGCGATGCGGGCAAAATGCTTGAGGCTCGAAACCTTCGAGGGCGGCAGCGCCTCATTGGGATCGTGCAGGATGGCGAGCGCGTATTTGGCCGGGTTCTGCGGCTTCGCATCGCGCCACTGCTGAGCGGTGTACTGGCGGAGGCTGTCGAGAAAGGCCTGATGCTCCTCGGCTTTCAGCCGTGACAGCGCAACGAGGAGAATCGACCGGATGCGGCACCATTCGCCCGGTTCGAGGCTGACCCTGAGCGCCGGTGCGCGAAACCAGTCGAACAGCAGCTTGGCGAAACGGTCGAGGCGGGGGTCCGATACCCTGCCGAAGAATACAAGGAGACTGGTTCCGGGGTCGAACCGTTCCGACTGCTTGCCTCCCCTGATCAGCCGGTTCAGCATGTCCTCCAGTTCGGGAATGGCATTGGCGTGAAGTTTGGGGTCGGAAAGATCGTTGATCGTCTCGATCGAGGGCAGCACCTTGTGGCCGCGGGCGCCCGCCAGCAGCGAGGCATAGTAGCCGCGCGACTGGTAGGCATAGGAGTCGGAAAGATTGATGATCTTCAGATGCCTGCCCTGGTAATCGGCCGGGGAGGAGAGATAGTGGCGGACAGCGGCCACGCGGTGGGGCAGGGACTGCAGCACCGGCGTTACGGTTTTCCCCGCCAGGACGATCCAGTTAGTCATTGACGGCAGCCTCCATGCCGGTTGCCCGGTTCAGGGGCTTTGTGAAGCGCAGTGCCGCGCAGCCGTCCTCGTAGTAGTTTGCCGCACGGCCCGCAGGCTGATAGCCGCCCGCGCGATAGAGCCCGATTGCCGCCCTGTTGTCTTCGCGTACCTCAAGCCGCATGGTCGCGCATTGGCGGCCGCGGGCAGCATCTTCCGCAGCCTCGAGCAAGGCCCTGCCGAGCCCGTGTCCCGCATGGCCGGCATCAACGGCGATGGAATAGAGCCGGGCGCTATTGCTGTTGCGCCGGAAAAGAACAACGGCGCTTCCGGTTATAGCCCCGCAGCCGCCTGGCGCTTCGGCGATCAGGACTTCCGCCGATGGCGAATTGAGGAGCCGGGCATAGGAACGCCGCGAAATGCGGTCTGTTTCGAAGGACGAGTTCTCGAGCGCGGCAAGCGCCCGCAGGTCATCCGGGCATGCAGGCCGGATAACCGGCGGGGGGGTGGTCGGCATTTGCGAGAAACCAGCGGTTGTCCCTCGGCCACAATGGTCACTGCAGACAACCGGCAAGCGCAATTATCCCTTTTTGCGGCTTTTTCAAGATGAATTGCAGCACTGGTACGCAGGAAACGGGGGGTTCCCGCCCTTTGCCCTGCCCAATCTGCTCCCTGAACGGGCTGCATGCGCGCCATCCCTTGACAAAACATGCCTGAAAGGTGTTTGTCGCCGCAGATTCGCGCGGGCACGGCAGAGGCATGCCGCCCGCCTGCCAGCAGCTTTCCAAGAGACGGAACCGATGACGCTTCACCGCTACCGCAGCCACCGCTGCGATGAACTCCGCAAGTCCGATGTCGGACAGACGATCCGCCTTTCCGGCTGGGTGCACCGCGTGCGCGACCATGGCGGCGTCCTGTTCATCGACCTGCGCGACCATTTCGGCATCACCCAGGTGGTGGCCGACCCCGATTCTCCGGCCTTCAACCTGGCCGAGAGCGTGCGTTCTGAATGGGTCATCCGCGTCGACGGCGAGGTCAAGGCGCGCAGCGACGAGACCGTCAACGCCAACCTGCCGACCGGCGAGATCGAGGTCTTCGCCCGCGAGATCGAGGTACTGTCGAAGGCCGACGAACTGCCGCTGCCGGTGTTTGGCGAGCCGGACTATCCCGAGGACACGCGGCTCAAATACCGCTTCCTCGACCTGCGCCGCGAGACCCTGCACAACAACATCATGGCGCGCACGAAGATCATCGCCAGAATGCGCGAGGCCATGAACGGCGCCGGCTTTACCGAATTCTCGACCCCGATCCTGACGGCATCGAGCCCGGAAGGCGCGCGCGACTTCCTGGTGCCTTCTCGGCTTCATCACGGCAAATTCTACGCGCTGCCCCAGGCGCCGCAGCAATACAAGCAGCTCATCATGATGAGCGGTTTCGACCGCTACTTCCAGATCGCGCCCTGTTTCCGCGACGAGGACCCGCGCGCCGACCGCCTGCCGGGCGAGTTCTACCAGCTCGATCTCGAAATGAGCTTCGTCGAGCAGGACGATGTGCTGGGCACCATGGAGCCGGTATTGCGCGATGTCTTCCGGGCATTTGCCGATGGCAGGCCGGTGACGGAAACCTTCCCGCGCATCGCCTATGACGAGGCGATCCGCAAATACGGTACCGACAAGCCGGATCTGAGAAACCCCATCGTCATGGAGGATGTTTCCGAACACTTCCGCGGCTCGGGCTTCAAGGTCTTTGCCGGCATTCTCGACAAGTCGGAGAAAAACCAGGTCTGGGCGATCCCAGCCAAGACGGGCGGTTCGCGCGCCTTCTGCGACCGCATGAATTCCTGGGCGCAAGGCGAGGGCCAGCCGGGGCTGGGCTACATCTTCTGGCGTGAAGAGGGCGGCAAGCTCGAAGGCGCGGGCCCCATCGCCAAGAACATCGGCGAGGAACGCACCGAGGCGATCCGCGTCCAGCTCGGCCTCGAGGCAGGCGATGCCTGTTTCTTCGCTGCCGGCGACCCGGCCCAGTTCCACAAGTTTGCCGGTGACGCGCGCACCCGCGCCGGCGAGGAACTCGACCTCGTCGACCGCGAGCGCTTCGAACTCGCCTGGATCGTCGATTTCCCGTTCTACGAATGGGACGAGGAAAACAGGAAGATCGAATTCTCCCACAACCCGTTCTCCATGCCCCAGGGTGGCCGCGAGGCGCTGGAGAAGGCGCAGGGAGAGGGCAATGAAGCCCTGCTCGGCCTCAAGGCCTACCAGTACGACCTCGTCTGCAACGGCTTCGAGATCGCCTCGGGCGGCATCCGCAACCACCTGCCGGAAACCATGGTCAAGGCCTTCGAGATCGCCGGTCTCGACAGGACAACGGTGGAGGAGCGCTTCGGCGGGCTCTACCGTGCCTTCCATTACGGCGCGCCGCCCCATGGCGGCATGGCTGCCGGCATCGACCGCATCATCATGCTGCTGGTTGGCGCGAAGAACCTGCGCGAGGTCACCATGTTCCCGATGAACCAGCAGGCCCAGGACCTGCTGATGGGCGCGCCGGGCGAGGTGACC
>JAMLIH010000048.1 GCA_023954255.1 Phyllobacteriaceae bacterium
GGCACCGTCCATCGAACCGAAAAACGAGCTTTCCTCTTCAAGTTCGCGGCGGCGTTTCTGCGCCTCCTTCTCATCCAGCAGGCCGGCCGACAGATCGGCGTCGATTGCCATCTGCTTGCCGGGAATGGCATCCAGGGTGAAGCGTGCGCCCACCTCGGCGATGCGCGTGGCACCCTTCGTGATCACCACGAAGTTGACTGTCACCAGGATGATGAAGACGATCACCCCGATGACGAAATCGCCTCCCATGACGAATTTGGAAAAACCGCTGATGATGTCGCCGGCAGCCCGCTCGCCCATGTGTCCGTTCGACAGGATCAGCCGCGTTGTCGAGATGTTGAGCGACAGCCGCAGCATGGTGGCGATCAGCAGGATCGTCGGGAAGGAGGAGAAGTTCAGCGGTTGCTGAATCCACAGGCCAACCATCAGGATGAGCACGGACAGGGCAATGGAAAAGGCCAGGCCGATGTCAATCAGCGTCGGCGGGATCGGCAGAAAGAGAATGGCCAGAATGACCAGAATGCCGATCGCGAAAATTACATCGCGGCTGTGATTGGAAATCGGCTCGAGCGCGGAGGGTGCTGCAGGTGACGCGGTATTCGACATGCCTTGCCTATCTCCGTCCTGTCATCTTGCCGTACACCCTGCTTGCCGAATCAGAAGCCGGTCGAAATGCGGTCATAGGTCAGCCGGGCCAGCAAGCCGAACTGAGACGCCATGTAGGGAGCGGTAAAAGAGGCAACCACCAGCACCGCAACGATCTTCGGAATGAAGGTCAGGGTCATTTCCTGAATCTGGGTCAGCGCCTGCAGCAGTGCGATGAGCGTACCCACCACCATCGCCGTAATGATCATCGGCGCCGCGGTCTTGATCAGAACGCTGAAAGAGAACTGCACCAGTTCCAGCGCCTCGGCCTCATTCATCGTTTTTCCCCGCTTGTCCGATGCCTGCAACAGCCGGCATGTGTTGTTTCGTTCTATCGCGAAAGAATGTGCGCGCCCTCGCCCATCAGGACCGTGCGCCCGTCTTCCAGATTGGCGATCACGCCGCTGTTGTTGAGCGTCACGGAAGCGACCACACCTTCGACGCTGCCATCGGCGGAGGCCACCGTCGTGCCGATGAGCTGGACGGCTTCGCCGGCATGACCCATGGCGAGCAGGGCCGTCAGGTGCTCGTTCGTCTTGATCTGCTGTTCGACACTCGAGAAGGAGGCAAGCTGCGACAGGAACTGCGCGGGATCCGACGGATTGGTCGGGTCCTGGTTTTTCAGCTGTGCGACGAGCAGATTGAGGAAGGCATCGTAATCTGCGGTCTTGGAGCTGTTTTCGGTTTTCGAGATGAGATTTGCGTTGTCGCCGGACGCAACGACGGGAGGGATGGTGGCCACGGTATCGTTCCTCTCTTGGCGGATTATTCCTGGCGTCCGTTTTCGGTGCCGTGTGCCTGCGTATAGGCTGCCAGCTTGGCAGCGCTGACCGAAGGCGATTCAAGGACTTCCGACTCGATGTCGAACAGTCCGCGAAGCGTCTTGAGCGCCTGGAAGTTCTTGCCGGTGGAGACCTCGATATCCACCGCCTTCACCCCTTCGATGAGCTCGCGGTTTTCAAGGTTGGTCAGCATTCCCTTCACCATGTCCTTGAACAGCACTCGCGCATCCGTCGCCACGGAAGGATCCATGAGCATGAGCTGGACAACGTAATAAAGCTGTTTCAGCGGAGTGGTGGCATCCTCCTGTTGCAGAACATGGTTTTCGAGCAGGAAGGTTGCATCGTTCATCAGCTCCAGCGAGACCTTGCGGTCGACCCGCAGCACGGCACCGTTGATGAAGATACGCTCGTTCGCTCTGAGGAAAATTTTCATTTTGGCCCACCCAAACCTTTTAACATGGTTTCGTTGATTTCCCTGACAGTGCCAAATCCCTTGTCAGGCTGCGATCGCATGGACTGCAGATGCTTCAGCACGAAGATCCCGACCGAGATGAAGCCGGCCTTGAACTCCTTGCTGCATTGGTTCTCCGGCATTGCGAGATCTTCCATAAAGAAGCTCCACATGCGGATATTGTGGTGTATCGCCATGGCACGCGAAGCGGGATCGCCCGGTTTCGACCGCGCCTCGTCGATCAGCCGGATCGCTTCGGAAAAGATTTCCTGCTCGCGCGAACGTGCATCCTGCTGGTCGTCCTCCAGCGTATCCATGTATGCGTTGCTGAGCATTGCCGGGACCCCTACAGATAGTTGATCAGCGAAAGCGACTGCAGACGCGACGTCGCTGCGTAAGACGCTTCAAGACTGATCATGAGCTGGTTGATGCGGGTGGCGGCCTCATAGGCATCGACACCCACCAGTTCCTCCACATGTGTTGTCAGAACATCCTTCTGAAGCGAGAGACGCTCCTTGGCGTCGTCAACCCGCTGTTCCATGACACCGAGATTTCCCTGCGAGTTGGCAAGGCTGGCAACCCCGCTTGCGGCAAGCTTGAAACCGCGGTCGGCAACCGCCTGCAGGGCACCTCCGCTGATCGCCGTGTCGGAGAACATCTCCACAAGCACCGCCGCCGACATGGCCTCTCGGAAGCCCTGTTCTGACGCAGTTACCGGATTTTCAACGATCTCACGCTGCGAAATGCGCGACCGCATGCCCCGGTCCGCCGCCCCGCTCCAAACCGTGCTCCAGTTCGCATCGTCGAACAGGTCGGCATATGGGCCGTCGATGAAGGCTTCCATCTGCGCTTCGGTGATGTTTTCCGCGGCAGGATCCGTTGGCAGAAAACCGAAATGGGTCTGGAACGCCGTTTCCACCATCGAGCGCGCCGCAGCACCTTCCGCACCGCTGAAATCGATCAGCGACTTCTGGTCGGTATTGATGCCCGAAAAGACAAACTCGCCATTGAAACTGGTGTTCAGTGCCTGGTTCATCGCCCCGGTCAACTGTTCGGCAATCGATTTGAGCGTCGTACGCTCGATGTTGCCGCCAAGGGCCGCAGAGACATTCTCCATGAAGCTGTTGGTGGCATCGACCATGCTTCCCATCGCCGTCTGCATCGCGGTCAGCCGGTTGCCGAGCAATCCGTTCAGCGAGGCGATCTGGTCGAGGAAACCGATTTGCGACTCCATGTTCACAAATTGGGAAGTCTGCCCGCCCAGGCTCTTGCCGATGTCCGAAACCCGGCCGGAGAGCATCTCCTGGTTGGCGACGTTAAGCTGCTTCTGCACCGATTGGGTTTGCGATTGCAGGCTGTGGTGAAGCGCGTAGGTGCTGATCTGTCCGAGTTTCATGATTGCCTCACACCGCCTGCAGCAGCTGCGCCAGCAACTCGTCGACCGCACTCATCACCTTGGCGGAAGCCTGATAAGCACGTTCGACCTGAAGCAATGCCGACATTTCGTAATCGAGGTTGGGGCCGGAATCCTCCTGAAGCGTCTGTTTGATGTGCGAGGCGAGGTCCTGCTGATAGGCGGCCCTGTCGCTGACCTCCTGCCGGCTTTGCTGCAGGTTGTCGAGGGAGCCGGAAGCAAAGGCGCTCAGGCTTATGTTGGAGCCAAGGCCCGCCTGCGCATCGAAAACGATCTGGGTATCAAGCGCCATCGACAGTTCGAACAGCCGGTCGGCAAAACCGGCTGCACTGCCGGTGTTGGATATGTAATCGGGGTCCCCGTTTATGCCGCCATCGCGAAGCAGCCGCACATCGCCGCCTGCCGACGGATCGATCAGCGGATTGACCGCAAGGCTCAACGCAATGCCCGCTTCCAGAACTCCGGACGCCGGCACCGCAGGCCCCCCGCTCCAGGTAAACAGGCCGGCAAGCGGCGGCTTGCCTCCGCCGGTCTGATCCGTCTCGGCGAACAGCTCGACTGCCGCGCGGGCAATCTCGTCCATCTGGTTTTGCTGTTGCAGCAGAATGTCGTCGCGCAACTCCAACTGGCCGACGAGACTGCCGGAATGGATTGGCAGCGAATTGTTTCCCGAGATCGGAACCCCGTCGACCAGAACCGCATTGCCGGTCGTATTCGGCCCGTAGATGGGGATCGGCTCGAAGCTGACTTCGCGCGCCCTGCGGTCGAACAGCACCGCACCGTTGGAAGCCACCAGCATCATGTCGTTGTTTTCGCGCCGGATGACCGAAACACCCATCAGTTCGGAAATTTCGCCGATCAGCGTGTCGCGGATATCTTCGCTGTCAAAGGCATCCTGCCCGGACATCGACGCCTTGACGATGGTGGTATTGGTCTCTTCGAAGCGGGCAAGAAGCTCGTTAAGCTGCGAAACGCCGTCGGCGATTGCAGCATCCGCCTCCTGCCGCAGCCTGAGGATGCCCTCATAAGAGTTGTTGATGGTGCTGGCGAAGCTTTGCGCGCCCAGCACCGCCTGCGAAAGCAGCATCTCGTTCGAAGGGTTGGCCGCCGCCAGTTCCAGGCTTTGCCGCAACTGCTGCAGCGAGGATGCTGCCGTGCCGGTGAACCCGTCACCGCCCTGCAGCCGCGTCAGCTGGTCAAGGCCGCTGAGGATCGCATTTGAGCGCGAAAGATTGGCATTGGCCGTAATCGAGGCCGTGAAGATGGAGGCGTCGACTTCGCGAGCGATCTGCACCCGGGTGGAAAACAGCGTGTCGGAATATATCCGCGCATCGCGCCTGACATAGTCGGGATTGTTGACCCCTGTAATGTTGTGCGAAACGGTCGACAACACTTTCGAACTGGTGTTGAGCGAATGCGTTGCGGTCCGTAGCGCGTCAGTTAGGGTCATGGCAGCTCATTATCGTTTCAGCGAAATCAGCACATCCATCAGGTCGGATCCGGTCTGAAACACCTTGGAATTCGCCGTGTAGCTGCGCTGCGACTCGATCATGATCGTCAGTTCAGTCGCCATATCGACATTGGATTCTTCGATCGCACCGGAAACCAGCGAGCCGAAACCGGGCTGCTCCGGAATGCCTACCACCACGTCGCCTGATTCAATGGTTGCCGCATAGGCGTTGCCAGGTAAGGCCCTCAGATTGTCGGCACTCGGCACCGTTGCCAGCGGCACCTGATACAGCGCCTCTGCGTAGCCGTTCTGATAGATGCCGTAGACGATACCGTTTCCATCGATCTCGATGCGCTCGACTGCAGCGGGCGCGTTGCCATCGACATTGGCGGTCGGAACCGAATAGCCGGTACCCAGCTGGCTGATACCGGTAAGGTCGAGTTCTAGCGACGCCGGAGGCGCGAACGGCACCGTCAGGCTGCTTGCCGAAGACGGCAGGAGGTAGCCGTTGGACGGATCGAAATCCAGGGCCGTCTGGGCCAGCGGGCCGGAGGTGTAGGGAAAGCCGCCATTGGTTGCCGCATCCTTGTCATAGACAACGACTTCCCAGGCTTCAGCCCCGGTTTTGGCGAAGTAAACGTCAATGGTTTTCTCGTTACCCAGGCTGTCATAGGCAAGCAGCGACGTCTTGCCGGAGAACTCCGAACCGGCCGTGTTGGCCGAAGGCAGGTTTGCTGCGGCAACCGCGTCTGCATTGGCAGGCAGGTTGGGCACCATCGAAGCCTCGGTACTGGCAACGGCCTTCAGCGCCAGGCTACCAACATTGATTTTTTCAAGGCCTGCAAATCCGTTCGCTACCGGCGCACTTGTCCCATCGGAGATATTGTACCCCAGAAGCGCAAAGCCGGCTGCGTTGAGCAGATTGCCGCTGTCATCGGTGATGAAGGAGCCTGCACGGGTAAGGAAAAACTCGCCGCTTTCATCCTGTACCACGAAGAACCCTCGCCGCTGATCGCCAGATCGGTTCCCGAATTGGTCCCGCGGATCGCGCCCTGCTGGCTTATGGCTGACCGGGCGACACTGCGGACGCTGCCCGACTCGTAGCTCGCCGTGGCGTTGTCGAGTACCTGAGTGCTGAATTCGATGGATGACCGCTTGTAGCCGGTCGTGCCGGCATTCGCGATGTTGTCAGCCACCGTGGAAAGACGGTCCGCCTGAACAGCCATTCCCGAAACGCTGGTTCTCATCATTCCGTACAAGCTCATGGGATTCCCCGTCGTTTTGCGTTGGATGGAACGATGTTAGGAATTGAATCTTGCCTGAAGCTGACCGAAGGCTCGCAAGCCCGTATTCTCAGGCGCTCAGCGCCATGGCCCGGTCGTTGACCATTGCCACGAATTGCCGGTCGAGCTGGTAGCCGAGATAGCGCTTTGAATCGATGGGATCGCGGCCCAGCGCCTCGCGCAGCTTCTTCCTCAGCTTCGAGATGTGGCTTTCGATCACGTTCTCGTCGATGTGGTCGTCAAACAAGCCGTAAATCGCGCTGAAAAGCTGCGCCTTGGTCACGCGCCGCCCGTTTACGCTTGCAAGGTATTCGAGAATCCGCCGCTCCCGCCGGGGCAGGCTCAGCGGCTCGCCGTTGATCAGCGGGTCCGCGCCGTCGAAGAATATCGTGATCTTGTCCTGCCCGTCGGCAGATGCACCGGCGTGATGACCCAGCATTTCGCTTGGCACGCGCAGGATGCGTTTCTTGATTGCGGCAATGCGCACCATCAGTTCTTCGCAATGCACCGGCTTGCAAACCACGTCATCGGCACCGGCGTGATAGAGACTGACGAGATCCTGAAGGTTCCGGTTGTCGAGCAGGGCAATGACAGGGACTTCAAGTCTGGAACGGATGGCCGCTACATGTTCCAGATCCTTTTCGCCATCCCCTATGAGCACGGCCTCAACCGCCGACACCTCGTCCTTGCCTGACAAGGTGAGCCATTCGATCAGATCATCCCCCTGCATCGGTACAAGGAGTTCCCCAACCCGCTCAAACTGCTTGCGGTAACTTTCAACTACAATATGCCGTGACTCTGAAAAAATGATCATCGCCCGCCCTCCGAATCACTTTGTTTCCCCGTAAACAAAGGATTAAAAGGACGCCCGCTTTTCGACCAATACGTGATTTATCACATATTTACCGCGCGCATTTCTGCCGCATAGGCCACTTTTCAAGCACTGATAGGTAAAATATCACTAGGATACCAAGGGAGCTTCAAGGCCCATGCCAATGCACGGCGAACCCAAAAACAGGGCCGCCGCCGTTATCCACAGGAAAATTGAAACCCTTCATGCCATCAACTTTTTCAATGATCTCCACACGTTACCCTTGGTAATATAACTGGTTTATAAACCTGGTTGAAATCGCCTCCCCGAGGCGGTTCGAGCCTTCCCACGAAACCTTGGTGTGGTCTGGTTGACACGGGGATGTGGACTGACGGCGGAACGCCGTAGGAGCGGCTGCAACCTAGAAATACTGAACCTTGCCCATCATTTCCGAGCGTACCGGCCTTGCCGTTTCAGCCGCTTTTGAACCCTCTTCGCCTGTGGCGTGATGTGCCGTTCCCTCTTCCCGGTGGCTGGCGTTCTCCTGCCGCTCCGCCGGTGAGGACCCGCTACCGTTGCGCGCCAGTCCCTGACCGCCTGTCTGTGCATTGCGGTCCGGCTCGGAGCTCGTGGATTGCGTTGTCTGGGGGGCATCCCGGCTTTCGGTTACCCGGATGTTCACGTCTTCCGGCTGGAGGCCAAGCTGCAGATAGGCCTTCACGATATCGGTCTTGGCAGTCTCCATCGCCTGGGTCGCCGAAGCGGTATGGGTGGTAATCTCGACGCTGATCCGCCCTCCCTCATGGATCATGTGAACCTTGATCTCCCCCAGGCTGCGGGGCAGGAGGGACAGTTCCAGGGTCTTTGCCGTCGGGGTGCTGCCTGAAGTTTCCCTGGCCAGATTGACCAAGGCCGCCTGTATGGTTTGTTGTATCTGCGGAACCGTCCCGGTAACGCCGTTTGCCGTCTGCAGGCTCATCACCTGTCCACCGGCTTCAACCGCCCTGTTCAATCCGTCGGCTGCTGGCGAAGCCCTGAATTCCGGCCGCATCATGTCCAGCTGTTTCGAAAACTTTTCGGAGAAGTTGCCCGGATAGGCGCTCTGTTGTGGCGACATCTTGAAGCCGTTCACTGTGAGAAGCCGTGCTTCCGTGAAAACCAGACCGTTGCGGCCCTGCTGAACCGCCCCGTCCGTCAGGGGTTGTGCCGAACGGGTACCTTTTGCCGCTGCGGGTTCCTTGAAAAGGCCGGCTTCGTTGGCCCGGTCGGCTGCCTGTTCCGGCAGGCCGGCAGCCTGCACCGGTCCATCACTCTTCTGCATGATCATGCGGGCAATCGGTGCTGCCCTGTCTCCCCTGGCACTCACCGCAGCATGCTCTGCCCGGTAATTGACCTGAACAGCAGATTTCTCGTCCCGCCCGACCGCAATCGGCCGAGAACCCGCGCCCGGATCTTCTTCGGCCGTCACCTGTTGCGGCTGGGGCTCTGCCGGTTTGGCCATCACGCCGGCTGCTGCTACCGGGGCAAATGCCGAAGCTCCTCTTTGCGAGGGTTCAAACGACGGATGCATCTCCGGCCTGATCTCCTCTTCCGGTGCTGCGGCCTCTTCAGCCTCCATCACTGCGTCTGCCTCGGTATCGGCAGTGATCTCCACGGCATTGCCGGCTGCTTCGATGGCATCCCCCACCAGCATCTCGGGAGCATTCCCATGGTTTTCCGCCGGCAGGTCACGGGCAGGAGTGGGCACATCCGTCTCTTCGCCGGAAACGCCAAACCGGCTCAGGAATTCTTCCTCTCCTTGCCCTGTCCTTGCCTGCCGTGGTTCCGCCTGCAGGAAGTCCGGCTGCAGTTGCCTGGCCTTGCCGCCAAGTTCCGAAAGCCGTTCCTTCAACCCGGAAGCGTTCAACAGACCGATCATGATATTGGCCGTACTCATTTCAACTCCACCGTTTCCAGTTCACTCAATTGCTTGAACAGTGCATCCCGGCGCATCAGGATCGGCTGGCTCTCGGCAGCAATTTCACTTGCCATCGCAGCCTTCATTTCCTCGTCCGCCGCCTGTTCTTCCGCCATTTGCTCCGGCAGCACCGTCCGGATGCGCGGCCGCGTCTGTTGGCCGTCCTCGAAATCAAAATCCAGCCGCCCCGCCAGTTCACTCACCGCATCGAACAGCCGCACATGGTTGTGATCCAGTCTTTCGCGGGAAATACGGTCGAGAAGAACCTTGGCCTCGTTCATGGTCTCGCGGTTGGGCAGCATCGCTGCGGCGCGATAGAGGCTGAGCCGGTGTTCAAGCGCACTGCCCTGCCCGGCAAGCTCCAGTCCCGCATCAGCAGCCCACAGCGCCAATGGCAGCCTGCCGAGACCAACTGCCTTTTCCGCGATCAGCGAAACCACATTGACCCGCTTGTCCGGGCCAAGCCTGTCGATCACCTCGCGCAGTTGAGGCTCGATCAACGGGAAATCCTCCTCGGTCATCAGCAGCGACGACTGGTAGAAAACCCGGACGAAATCCCCGAAATACGGCGAACGCGCAAACCGCTCGTTGTAGTTCCTGACCAGATGGCTCAGCTGGCGCGCATCCTTTTTCATGCCTGCAATCTGAACCAGGCGCCGCAGCGCCGTTTCCTCGATCAAGGTACCTGCAGCCAACTGCCGCGAGGCGTTGAGCAGTTCCTCGGCCTTGCCGACATCGACATTGCCCACAACGACCGATGCGGCGAAGGCGAACTGGCCACGCATCGACGGCGGATAGTCATACGGCGAGAAATCGGCAAAGTATCGTGCCGCGGTCTTGGCATCCTTGTCGGCATAGGCCTTGGCGGTCTTCAGCGGCAGAATATCGCCTTCCGAAAGCGTCGTCGCCTTGAGCGCGATTTCTGCAACCAGCGGATCGCCACCGATCAGCAGAAACGTTGCCGCCGCATCCAGATTACGCTGATTGTTCCAGACCGACCAGTCCGCGCGCTTCATCCTGGCGCCAACAACCAGAATTTCCTGCCGGTACTGTTCAAGCGCGCTTGCCTCGCCATTGACGAGCGTGTCCTGAAGCAGCTGCAGGTCGCGCACCAGCACCCATGGCTGGATGCCGTCCGTCGGCAGCGGATCATAGGAAAGGTGCCGCTGAACATGATCATGAGCGTTCTGGACACCTTCTTCTTCGGTATCGCCATGTTCGCCTTCGGCGCTTTCGTGCTTTGCCGCACCCTCTTCGCCATGTCCGCTGGAAGCAGCAATCGCCGCTGCCGGCTGCGCTGCCATCAGGGCGGCGGCAAACAGAATGGGCAGGACCGGGCCAGGCTTCAAAAACAGCAGCACTATTCGCTCCGCAGGATCAGTTCGATGCGCCGGTTTCCGGAAGCAAACGGATTATCGGGATATTTGAGCGTGCGGTCCGCATGTCCCTCAACGCGCTCGAAACTGTCATCGGAAAGCCCGCCATCGATCAGCACGTACATCGCCATGTGCGCGCGCGCCGTGGAAAGCCGCCAGTTGTCGTAGTTTTTTCCGCGATAGGGCCGGCCATCGGTATGCCCGAGAACCGAAACTTTCTTTCCGGCCTCGGTGATCGTCTTGGCGACATCGCGCAGCGCCAGGATCATTGCTTTCGTCGGTTTGGCCGACCCGACGGAAAACATCAGCGCCGAACTGCCCTCCATGAGTGCTACCTTGATGGTTCCGTCGGCCATCTTCTCCACTTCGAAAGGAAGCTTCTCGCCGTCCACCGCCTGCTGGTTTTCAAGCGCGGTGCGAATGTCGTCGGCAATCTTCTGATCGGGATCACCCGTTTCGCCGGCAGCGGGTTTTTCCTTTTCGCCGGCGCCGGCTTCGGCTTCGGCCTTGCCGGATGCCTGTTCCGCTGCCGGCTCCACGGCCTTGTCTACCGGCTGCATCCTTTCATCGGGCATCGCAGCCGTCTTTTCAGCTTCCTGCGGGAAAGGCTGCGGCACGGCTCCCTCGCCGTTGTTTTCCGACTGGCCGAATTTCAGGTTCCAGGCGCTGGGATCGAACGGATCCTGGAATGACTTGCCGTCCGTCATCCCCTTTCCGTCGGAAGCCGAATCCTCGCCATCGGCAACGGCTTCCGACTTGCTCTCGTCATCGCCGATCCCGCCCGCGATGTCGGAGATGAGAGCGAAGGGATCAACGAAGATCGCCTGTTCGTCATACTTGGAAGCCGGCTGCTGTTCGCCTTCTTCGGTGGGGCTCCGGTTGGATGTGATCGTCGTCGTATCGGACTCGACATCCTCTTCATGGGTTATGTCGCCATATTTCGGATTCTTCACCCCGCGCGGATTGGTCGTGGTATCCATCAGCTTGACCGGGTTGAAGTAGCTGGCCACCGCTTTCTTGGTTTCCTCGTTCGAGGCGTTGATCAGCCACATCACCAGAAAGAAGGCCATCATGGCCGTCATGAAGTCGGCAAAGGCAATTTTCCAAACGCCGCCATGATGGTCGTCGTGATCATCATGACCACGGCGAATGATGATGATCTCGCCATGGGCCATCTCATCGTCTTTCATGGAGCTCTCCCGGAAATCCCTGTTCTAGATCAATCGGTTAGGCATCGACCGTTACTGGATTGCCATCCTGCTTGAGCCATTGCCGGATGGCGATTGCAGACCGCTGCCCACCTTCCGATACGAATTCCTCCAGCTTCTCACGCAGCTCCGCCTCCTGCCGTGCAATCGTCTCGATGGACTCGGCCGCCGGATTGAGCCCCGTGAGACTGGTAGCTCCCTGGCCCTGCATGGACAGCGCCGGATTGGCGCCCGGAACCGCACCTGCCAGTTCCGCACTGCCTGCCACCGCCGTTCCAGGACGGCTGCCGCCCGCAGGCAAGGCGCCCACCCTTGGAGCGGGATCCGGATTGGCGCGGTTCAGGAAAGCAAGCAGCGGGCGAATGCCGAGCACAGCGAACAGGATCGCCGCAATGATCAACCCCACCGCGTTGATGAGCGCGCCGGTGTGCATCGTGAACAGCCGCATGATCGAGAATGGCTCGCCTGCAACCGCTTCCGCCTGGGTGGGAATGAACTCGACCATGCTGACCTTCACAGCATCGCCCCGGTCGTCGCGAATGGACAACGCAGAACGGACGATGGCCTCGAGATCGGTCAGCTTGGCGTCTATGTCTGCCTGGGTGGGATTGGCGCCGAGCAGTTCGGTAATGCGCGCCTTGTTGACCACCAGCGCAACCGAAAGCGATTCGACGGCATAGCCCTCCGACACCACCTCGACCCGCTTCCTGTTGATTTCATATTGGGTGCTTTCCTCGCGGCGCTCGTTGTTCTCCAGCGAGGACTGGCCGGAAGCCCCTTCGGACGCTGCGTCCGGCAGTGCCTGCTCGATGGTCGTCGCCTGCGAGGTTTCCTTGTTCTGGCTGGAGCCGGCTTCCCGCACGATCTGGGTCGAACGCTCCACCTTGGAGTCGGGATCGAACAGGGTTTCCTCGGAGCGGCGCATGTCGCTGTTGAGCTTGGCGGTCACCGAAACCCGGTAGTTCTCGCCACCAAGATGGGCACCGAGGGCACTGGCAACCTTGGCCTGCGCCTCCTGTTCGAACTCGCGCTCGAGATCGACAAGCTTGTTGGTTGCCGTCATTTCCGCCGAGGTGAGCAAGGTGCCATTGGCATCGACAATGGTGACATTGGCAACTTCCAGGCTCGGCACCGCTGCAGCCACCATGTGCCGCACTGCAAAGATCGAGGCGGAAGGCAGCCGTCCGTAGGTCTTCAGCACAACCGATGCCGTTGGCGCCCCACCGAGCGCCCTGCGGTAGACGTTCTTTTCCGGCATCACGATGTGAACCCGGGCAGAATTGATCCCGGCAATCATCTGTATGGTGCGAACCAGCTCGCCCTCGATCGCGCGCTTGTTGGTCACGTCCTGCATGAAGGACGTAAGGCCGATCGTGTTCATGCGGTCGAACAGCTCATAGCCGCTCTCCTGGCTCGACGGCAGGCCGTGTTCGGCAAGGATCATCCGCGAGCGGCCAACCATGGCCGGGTCCACGTTGAGCGATCCCGCATCGGCGTTGGCCAAAAACTCGATGCTGTTTTCCGCCAGAATCCGGCTCATCGCATTGATGTCTTCACGGCTGAGATTGGTGTAGATCGGCTGGGTCGCAGGCTTGTTCAGCGTAACGCTGATCACCAGCGCGGCGACGACCGAAATCGCGATGCCGGCGATGATGCCGATCTTCTTGCGGGTATCGAGCCCGTTCAGAACATTGATGAGATTGAGCAGGCGAGCTTGGATATCCATGTGACCTCCACGATGAAGGCACCATGGATCAGTTACCTTGCCTGAAAATTGCAGCCAGGCGCCCAGGCAAAAAAACAGCGCCCGAAAAGGCGCTGGAAGTTCTTGGGAGGAGCCTTATGTCAGGCCCCATTCCGCCGTTAGCGGAACAGGGACAGAATGTTCTGGCTGTTGGCATTGGCGATGGAAAGCGACTGGATTCCGAGTTGCTGCTGCACCTGAAGTGCCTGAAGCCGGGTCGATTCCTCGTTCAGATCGGCATCCACCAGCTGGCCGATGCCGCGTTCCACCGCGTCCATGAGATTGCTCACAAAGCTCTGCTGCAGTTCGATACGGGCCTGAGCGGAGCCAAGGTGCGTAGCCGTGGTCGTCATCTGCAGGAGTGCTGCATCGACAAACGCGATCAGCTCGTCGAGGTCGGTATTGTCGATATTTGCAGCGGTAATATCCAGTGTCGACACCGAAACCGTTACCGCACCGGCACCCGTGGTGGTGGTTTCCGTGTCGAGAACGCCGCTTTGGTCGTTGTCGTCATAGAGTTTCACCGCGCCGAGATCGATTGTGATCGTGCTGACCGCCACACCCGAGGGACTGCGGCTGAAGGAGGACACCACCTCCTTGGTGGCGCTGTAGTCCGGCAAGCTTGAATCGACGGCAAGCCAGTTCTCGCCTGAGAACGATGCCGCTTCGGCATTGCCCCGCAACTGCCGTTGCAGTTCAGTGATTTCCGACTGGATTTTCGCCCGGTCAACGCCCGGTTCACGCGCCGCAACCAGCTTGGCCTTGATCTCGTCGACGGCTTCGATACTGGACGAAACGGCCGTATACATTACGTCGACAGTGGCTGCTCCCAGCCCGAGCGCATCCTGAACGGTGGAAAGTGCCTTGTTGTCGGAACGCATGGTGGTCGCGATCGACCAGTAGGCGGCATTGTCCCGGGCCGTGGCTACGCGGTAGCCCGTCGATATGGCGTTCTGGGTGTTCTCCAGCGCCTTGTTGGTGACCTTCAGCGACTGCAACGCCGTCATGGCCGAAGGATTGGTATTGATGCTGGACATGTTCCACCTCGCTGTCATTCATGACCGCCAGGCAATTCGCCCCCGCGCAAATTCCCCGGCACTTACCGTTCGGTAACAGGCCAAGCTTGCGCGAAAATGGAAAGGCCGCCACCCGAATGGGCGACGGCCAATCCTGTATTCAGGCCAATCCCGGCCGCCATTGCGGCGGGCCGGGATTGGAATTTGCTATTAGCGGAACAGCGACAGGATGCTCTGAGCGCCGGAGTTGGCGATGGCCAGAGCCTGAATGCCGAGCTGCTGCTGCGTCTGCAGAGCCTGCAGCTTGGTCGACTCTTCGCTCATGTCCGCGTCGACCAGCTGGCCGATACCGCGATCGATGGCGTCCATCAGGTCGCCGACGAAGTCGTTCTGAAGATCGACGCGCTTGGCAGCAGAACCGATATCGGCTGCAGCGGTGGTCATGTCCTGCAGTGCGCTATCGACATGCGAGATCAACTGGTCGATGTCGGTATCGTCGATATCGGTAGCCGTGATGTCGAGCGTTGCGACCGAAACCGTTACGGCGCCAGCGCCGGTGGTGGTGATTTCGGTGTCGAGAATGCCGCTCTGATCGTCTGCGTCGAACAGTTCGGTGCTGGTGATGTCGATCGAAATCGTGCCAACCGAAACGGTACCGTCCGAAGCGCGGTTGAACGAGGCAACAACTTCTTTCGTAGCCGAATAGTCAGTCGCACCGGAATCGACGCTCAGCCAGTTCTCGCCGGAGAACGAGGCAGCAGTGGCAATCGACACCAGGTTGTTCTGCAGTTCGGAGATTTCAGCCTGCACCTTGGCCTTGTCAACGCCCGGTTCACGAGCGGCAACCAGCTTGGCCTTGATTTCGTCAACGACATCAATGGCGGCATTCAGACCGGTATAGGTCGTGTCGAGTTTGGCAGCGCCGAGGCCCAGTGCGTCCTGAACGGTCGAAAGCGCCTTGTTGTCGGAGCGCATGGTGGTCGCGATCGACCAGTAGGCAGCGTTGTCTTTGGAATTTGCAACCCGGTATCCCGTGGAGATTGCGTTCTGCGTCTTTTCCAAGGACGCGTTGGTCATCTGCAGCGACTTCAGAGCCGTCATTGCTGCGATGTTGGTATTGATACTGGACATTGGTTTCCGTCCCCTTTTGTCAGCAAAAGCATTGGGACATTCCGGAATTCCGGCTCACACGCTGGGCGTCATGCCACAGACCGCATAGCCGGTCTGCTGCGCGAGGTTGGAGGGAACAGTAGAGGTCAAAAAATAAAAAATGGTTAATCGCAGCCACTGAAACGGCCCGATTGCACGCTTATCGATCAGGGAAGCCGGCAGAAAATCAGCCAAAAGGACCGGGATCAGATCACGAAGGTGACAGATTCCAGCAATTCGCCGACCAGCAGGTTCCAGCCGTCGATCAGCACGAAGAACAGCACCTTGAACGGCAGGGCCACCACGGTGGGCGGCAGCATCATCATGCCCATCGACATGGTGACAGTGGCAACCACGAGGTCGATGACGAGAAACGGCAGCAGGATCAGAAAACCGATCTCGAAGCCGCGGCGCAGTTCCGAAAGCATGAAAGCCGGAATGATGGTGCCGAGGCTTATGCTCTCGGCTGAAGGCAGTGCCGCATCGCCGGCACCGGCAGCATCCTCGGGAGCGGCCTGCGCATCCTGCTCCGGCGTACTTGCCTCGCCCTGGGATTCCGGCGCCTCATCCTGCGCTGCAACGGTCGTCCGGTTGCCGCTTCTGAAATCCTCGAAAAGGGCGATATCGGCCGGCCGCACATTGCGCACCATGAAACCCTTGAACGGATTGACCACCCGATCATAGGCCTGCTCCCGCGAAATATTGTTGTCGAGCAGCGGCTGGATGCCTTCCTGCCAGGACTTCTGGAACACCGGCTCCATGACGAAATAGGTCATGAAGATGGAAAGGGAGATGACGATCAGGTTCGATGGTGTCGACTGCAGGCCAAGGCCGCTACGCAGGAAGGAAAAAGCAATGATGAAGCGGGTGAAACAGGTGGTGGTGATCAGAATGCCCGGCGCCAGGGAAAGAACCGTGAGCAGGATGATGCCCTGGATGATGCGGCCGGAGAAGGTGGCCGAATCCTCGGGGATAAGATCCGTAAGCAGATTGGCATCCTGGGCCAGGGCAACTGCCGGAAACAGCAGGATCGCAACCGCCAATGCAGCAGGAGCAGCCAGCAGCGTCATCGGCCGGCGCATCCGGCTCACTCGGCTACCATGGTCAGGATCAGCACATCGCTGACCGAACCCTCTGTCGCAAGCCGGGCACGATCCAGAAGGTCGTCCTGCAGGTGCAGATAGCCGCTCGGGGTATAGAGCAGGTTCATGTCGGAACTGCGCAGGTAGTGCGCGATGTCGGCGAGAATTCGTGTCCGGGCGGTTTCGTCGGGCGCCGACTTGCCGTCTTCAAGCACCAGAGCCAGTTCAAGGCGAAGCCAGGTATTGTTGTTCTTGGGCAGCGTCACGATGATCGGGTCAAGCATCACCGTCTGCGATCCGTGGGAAGGCTGCTCTCCGTGCCCGTCACCGCCTTCCTCACCATGACCAGCTGCAGCACCATGCCCGCCATCGGCGTTCGCAGTCGCCATCTTGCCATCCGGCTGACCGCTTCCCTGGATCATCTGGCCCATGAAATATCCAAGCCCGACCGCGGCGACCGAAAGAAGTGCCACCACGCCAATTGCAACAAGCGGAGACGCCTTCTTCGGCGCTTCCTCTTCATCCTTCTGTTTGGATTCCTTTTCCGCCATGGCCGTTATTGCGCCCGCGTCAGCCGGGCGAGAAAGGACCGCGGCCTTTCGGTTGCGTAGCGGGTATTGTTGCCGCCATAGGAAATCCGCGCCTCGGCGATCTTCTCATACGGGATGGAGTTATCAGGCAGAATGTCCTTCGCCCGCATGATGCCGGTCACGGTCAGCACCCGCATCTGGTGGTTCACCCGGACTTCCTGACTGCCTCTGATCAGCAGGTTCCCGTTCGGCGAGGAATCGATGATGGAAGCCGCAATCTGCAACTGGATGCGCTCGGCACGGTTCACCGTTCCGCCTTTGGTCAGTTCCGTTGTTGCATCAAGGTTGCCGCCCAGCTCGCTCGACGGCAGGTCATGATTGATCAGCGATCCGGAGAAATCGAAGCCCAGCGATCCGGTAGCACCGACATCGACATCGGAGCGGTTGTTAAGCCGCGCGCTGTCGTTGATCAGAATGCGGACCGTCAGGATATCGCCCACCTTGTAGGCGCGGGTATCGCGGAAGTAGATCGCATCCTGGCGGTTCCAGATGCTGTTATCCTCCATCTCAACCCGGTGACTTGCCTTGATGACCATGGGTTCGGGCTCGATCAGCGACTGCTGCATCGGCTCGCTGGTCGAAACCGCCGACATCGGAGGCGGCGTTCCCATGTCGTGAAAGGACGGTGCCGCGCAGGCAGGCAGCAGCAAGGCGCAGGCGATCAGGAGAAACAGCCTAATTGGTGACATCGATCCCTCCCGCAGCGCTGGCCAGAAGCTCGGTGATCCGGGCCGCCGCCTCGGGTTTCATTTCCATCATGATGGCGCTGGCAGCGCGCGAATCCAGTTTTGCGACGATCGCCGCCGACAGCATGGGATTAAGCTCCATCATCTGGGAAGCTGCCGCATCCGGGCGCATTTTCTGATAGACCTCGACCATGGTCTCGTTGGCGCTCGCCAGAAAGGCCTCACGCCTTTCAAGCCAGCTTTTCAGCTCGCCGATCTTGCTTTCAAGCGCGCTCAGCTTGCCGTCGACCTCTTCGCCGATCTTGCTCAGCGACTCCTTGACCAGAAGCCCTCTCAACTCCACCGCCGAACTTGAAATGTTCATGCAGTAGGCCAGCAGCTCGTTTTCGCTGACCACTGTCCCGGTTTCCATCTGGTCGATCTCGCCATCCCTGCCGGAACTGACCTGTCTCGCCTCGACCGATTGACCGGCAGCGTAAGGATCGACCAGTTCAATCCCGTTGTTTCCGGCATTGCGTTGCTGCGCGCCGGCAGCAGATGCGCCGAACAGCAAAGCAGCCGCGACCGCAAGCGCGAAACAGTGAGTGCCGGCCGGGAGCGCGATACCCTTCCTCATTGCACCACCAGCTCCGCCTGAAGGGCACCTGCCGTCCGCATTGCCTGCAGGATGGCGATGATGGCGGTGGCATCCGCCCCCATCATGTTGAGGCCGTTGACCAGTTGCTGAAGATCCGTGCCCTCGACGATATTGATCGGGTAGTCGCCCGTCTGGACCACGATATCCGTGCGCGGCACGGCCACCGTTTCTCCGCGAGAAAACGGATTGGGCTGCGAAACCGCCGGCTGCTCGGTAACGCTCACCGTCAGGCCGCCATGGGTGATCGCAACCCGCGAAACCTTGACATCGGCACCGATAATCACCGTGCCGGTGCGCTCGTCGACCACGACGCGCGCAGGAGTGTCCGGCGCAATCATCAGCTTGCCGATGGAGGCATAGAAACGCGCCGGCGAAGACGATTTCGGCACCGTGACGCGAACCGAGCGGTTGTCGACTTCCTGGGCAAGCTTCTGACCGAACACTTCCCTCGTATACTCGTTGATGCGGTCGGTTATCGAAATCGCCGTTTCGAAATCAGGATTGGAGAGCGAAAGAACGAGCAGGTCCTCATCGGCAAAGCTGCCCGGAGCCGAACGCTCCACAATGCCCGCATTGGGAATGCGCGCCGAGGTTGGCGTATTGTTGGAAATCTCTGCCGCATCGCCTTCCGCGGCAAAGCCGCTCACCACGAGGCTGCCCTGGGCAGAGGCGTAGATTTCGCCGTCGCCGCCGTAAAGCGGGGTGAAAACCAGTGTCCCGCCGCGCAGTGAAGAAGCATCGCCGATCGACGACACATTCACGTCGATGCGCGTTCCCTTGTCGGCATAGGCCGGCAGATCGGCGGTCACCAGCACGGCGGCGATGTTGTTGGTCCTGATGTCGACCTCGTTCACGCCGACGCCGAGCTGGTCGAGCATCGAGCGGATGGAGGATTCCGAAAACGGCGAGTTGCGCATGCTGTCACCCGTCGCATTGAGACCGATGACCAGCCCGTAGCCAACCAGCTGGTTGGGCCGCGCGCTCTGGATGCTGACGATATCCTTGATTCGTACCTCCGCGCGGGCATCCCCGGCCGGCAGGATCAGACATGCTGCAAGCAGCAATCCTGAAACGACATTCGCGGCAATCCGTACAAACGCAGACATTGCGTGTTCACCTTCTTACTGCAGGCTTGCAGGCTGGAGACCGGCCGAAATCGTGCCGTCGGGCTGCGCGATACCCGACACGATCATTTTCGAAAATCTTGTTCTTACCCGCACCAGTTCCCCGGCCTTGGCCGAATTGAGCGGCTGCACCTCCGCCGTGATCAGCAGCGGGCCTTTTTCGTAACGCATGACGGTCGGCACATTGGCCTGCACCACATTGGGTTCGACGACCTGATTGAGCTGGATCGGCCGGTTCGGCAGCAGCGTGGTTCTCGCCACCTTGCCGACAAGCCCCGGATGCCCGGCAAAAACGTTGACCCGGCCAAGATAGGCAAGCGGCACGGTACGCGGCATGAGCATGGCGGTGGTGATCTGCTGGCCGGGATAGATGACGCCGGCAGGCACAGGTATGTCGACGGTTTCGGCTGCCCTTGCCGGTGCCGCAGCCAGAAACAGCCCGGCGAGCACCAGGATCATATGTCTGACAAAGCTGCTGCCTGTTACGGTCATGGCGTACTATCGGATACCCTTGGTAACGACGCTGCTCATTTCATCGGCAGCCTGGATGACCTTGGAATTCATTTCATAGGCGCGCTGGGCGGAAATCATGTCTGCAATCTCCCGCATCGGATCAACGTTCGACGCTTCGAGATAACCCTGGCTCAGCGTGCCGAAATCCGTGCTGCCGGGCGTGCCCTGCGTTGCGGTGCCGGAAGCTTCGGTCTCGGCAAAAAGGTTGTTTCCAAGCGGCTCGAGCCCCGCCTCGTTGGCAAACCGGCTAAGCGTCAACTGGCCAAGTTCAACCGGCGCGGTCACATCGTCGATATAGGCGTATACCTGCCCCTGCTGCGTGACGGTTACCTTGGTCGCTTCCACCGGCACGGTGATCTGCGGCTGCACCAGATTGCCGCCCAGCGTCACCAACTGGCCCTCCTCGTTGAGGTTGAAGGCGCCGGCACGGGAATAGATGGTCGAACCGTCTGCTGCGGTGACCTGAAACCACCCTTCCCCGTTGATCGCGATGTCGAAGGGATTGCCCGTCTGGTTCAGTACGCCTTGCACGTGAACATCGCGGATTGCCGACAGCTTGACGCCAATTCCGAGCTTTGCGCCTTCGGGAATGACTTCGAGACCCGCCTGCCGCGCAATACCGTGCGACTGGATCGTCTCGTACATGATGTCGGTAAACTCCGCCCTCGCCCGCTTGAAGCCCGTCGTGTTGATGTTGGCGATGTTGTTGGCGATCACATCGAGATTGGTCTGCTGGGCTTTCATGCCCGTCGCTGCGATGGCCAAAGCGTTGATAGTCATGTTTCACCCCCTCCGACCGCCGGTCAGATTTGCATCCTGCTGATTTCGAGATAGGCGTTGACGATCTTGTCACGCACCGACACCGCCATTCGGATCGCCTGTTCGGCTTCCATCACGGCGGATGCCACTTCATAGGCGGAAGCCTCGCCCTTGATCCCCTTGATCGACATGGCTTCGGCGCTCTGCAGCGTCTGCACGAAGTCTTCGCCGGCATTCACCAGATGGGTCGAAAGACCCTGGCCTACAGGAACCTCACGCGGGCCGAAGGCCTTCTCCAGCGCTGCGGACTGCTGCAAACCCGATACCAGTGATGTCATTTCCACAGCCATGCCTCACCCCTTCATCATGTCGATTGCCATGGAGATCATCGCCCGGGCACGCTTCATCGACTGAAGATTGGCCTCGTAGGAACGGATGGTTTCGCGCATGTCCGCCATTTCCATGAACATGTCGACCTTCGGCATCTTGACCATGCCGTTCTCGTCGGCGGCCATGTGGCCGGGATTGCTCACCAGCCGGAACTCGTCGCCGAACGAGCCGATCTTGTCGAGGCGGACCGAGGTCACATTCGATGAGCGGTCCACCATCGAGGCAAAGCTGACATATTTGCGCTGATAGGGCTCATCACCGGGCTTGATCGGCGCGACCTCCGCATTGGCAATGTTTTCGGAAATCACCCGCATGCGCAGGCTCTGCAGCGCGAGCGCGCTGCCCGAAACACTCATTGAAGCCTTGAGGGGGTCCATCTTCAGCCTCCTCAGTTGCCGAATGCCGAAATCACCATGCGGTGAAACGAACGCATGACGGAGGTGTTGAGTTCAAACGAGCTGGCAGTATCGCCGGCCTTGATCATTTCGTTGGCTAGGTTGACCGCCGTTCCCGAATGCAGAACGTCCCACGGCTTGTCCTGCCGAATGGCGATGTCCGCGCCTTCAGCCGGCTTGTCGAAGGAGACGTTGTCCAGCACCTTTTCAAAAGAGGTGACATCGGAGGCCTTGAAGCCCACCGTATTGGCGTTGGCAATGTTTCCGGCAATGACCGATTGGCGCACGCTCGACCATTGCGCATGCACTGTCGCCAGTTTTCCCAGATAGACTTCCGACATAGCCCGTCACATCTCCATGTCCCGCGGTCAGGCTAGGCCGGATGGCTTGCGTGAAGCTTGCTGCCGTCGAGAAAGATGGGGAAGAGAGCCCTTTCAGGCCGCCCGCCGGGCGGCGGCAAGGGCATTCGCCAGCCGCAGGTTGTTTTCCTGCGGCCGGGGTTCCTCCGGGGTATCGCCGGCATGAAAGGCGATATGATGCAGTTCCACTGCGGTCTTGTCGCCGTTGAGCACGAGCCTGAAAAAGACATGCAGGCTGTCGTCGGAAAATTCGAGATCGATCGCCACGACCGGGTTGCCCGACCAGGGCAGCAGCGCATCGCCGCTGCAGGAAAACTGCATCCTGCCCGAGGGAAAGTTGGCCAGCACCAGCCGGCAGATATCCTCATAGACTCCGGGCGACTGACTGAGATGAAAGAAGTTGGCATAGGAAAGCGGATCGATCAGGCGCAGGTCCGATGCCAGCTTGCTGCAGGCCTCTGCGACAATGCGTTCCCGCTCGCTGAGACAGTCCGTAAACGTGCCGATCATCGCCCGGCCCGCGCCTTCTCGGTTTCCATCACCGTCCTGATGATCTGGGCGACCGGCACATAGAATTCCACCGGTAGGTCGGCATCGACCCGAACCGCCTTGTACAGGCTGCGGGCAAGCGGTTTGTCTTCCACCACCTGCACGCCGCTTTCCTCGGCGATTGCCCTGATCTTCAGGGCTATCAGGTCCTGTCCCTTGGCAAGTACTCTCGGCACACGGTCCTCCCCGTAGCGATAACGCAGCGCGACCGCAAAGTGTGTCGGGTTGGCAATCACCACGGTCGCGTCAGGAACCTGACTCATCATCCTTGCGCGAGCCCTGCTTCGTGCAACCGACCGCGTTTTTTGCTTGATTGCCGGATCGCCCTCCGACTGCTTGTGCTCGTCCTTGACTTCCTGCTTCGTCATCCGGATATCGCCGAACCAGCGCCACCGCTCGTAGAAGAAGTCTGCCGTGCCGAGGATCATGACGAAAAACAAGATACTGCCGATAACGCTGAGGGAAGCATCGTAAATGCTCGGCGGGATGGCGATCACGGGACGCTGATAAAGCGACATCACATCCTGCCACCACCAGCCGAACACCGCGAGCCCGACAATGAGGGCGGCCCCATACTTTGTCAGTGAACGCAGCAGCTCGACCATCGTGTGCTTGCCGAAAAGCCGTTTGAGGCCGGATGCCGGCGATATCTTGCTGAACTTCGGAACGATCCGGTTGAACACCAGCCTGGGCTGGTTCTGGGCAATGGACGCCAGAAGACCGGCGACCAGCAGCGGCAGAATGATCGGCGCCATCGCCAGGATAAGGAAACGCCCGACAAGGACCATCAGGTTCTGGGCATCCGATGGCGTGTCGAGCGGCCAGTCATGCAGATTGCCGAGCAGCGAGCGCAGCAACATGGTCAGATCGTAGATGAAACCGGGCAGAAAGAGCGAATAGGCCGTCAGGATTGCGCCAATGGACGCCGCCGCCGCAAACTCGCGGGAGAAAGGCACATTTCCCTTCTCCAGGGTTTCCTGCAACCGTTTCTCGGTTGGGTCCTCGCTCTTGTCCTCTGCGTCTTCCGCCAAGGCCCTCTAATCCTCTAGCCGGCCGGTAAGGTAATGACGCCATTCTTGGCAAGCGTTACGGCAAGGCCTGCAATCTTGCGGCGTGCCGCATCCGATTTCTCCTCGGAGACGCCGCCACGGCCCAGTTCCGATTCGACGATGCGCCGGTTGCGCTGGCTGAGCGGTGCCATCAGGGCCTCGGTGATGCTTTCCGGCGCGCCGGACAGTGCAGCCACGATATCGTCCGTTTCCAGCTTGTCCGCGAGTTGGGCAATGTCCCTGGCTTCCAGCTTGTCCACATCGGTGAAACGGAAAATCATCTTGCGGATTTCCGCCGCCAGCGCAGGGTCGGTGCTTTCGATCGCGGCAAGCATCGCCTCGCCGTCTTCCTGTTCGAGGAAGGTGATCAGGGAAACCGTCTTCTCCACCTGGGTATTGTCTTCCGATTCATTCGCCTGACCGGCGACCAGGGAGACCATGGACCTTCTCAGCGGCCCTTCCAGTTCCGGGTCGAGCGGCTGGCGCGTCAGGAAGGCATTGACGATCTGGTTGCGCTTGCCGGCTTCCAGTTCGCCGAGAATGCGGGCCGCCATTTCGTCGTTCAGTTCGCCCAGCAGCACCGCGCACATGGCAGGCGGCTCGGTTTCGAAGAACAGCTTGACCGATTCAGGATCGGGCTCCAGGCTCTCGCTGCCGGCAGGGCCGCTTTCCTTTGCCACCGGGGCATTACCCTTGTCCCGGTCTCCCAGCAGGCTGGCGAAGTCGTCCGCCCCGACCGATATGCCGCTGCGTTCGTAGTTCTCACCGAATTCCGACAGCAGCCTGGATACCTGACCGATGCTGAGGCCGGGCAGGCCCTTGGCCGCCTCCACGACACGGGCCATCTCTTCCTGGCTGAAATGCTCGGTGACGCGGCGGGCATTTTCCTTGCCCATCGCCAGCAGCAGCGCTGCAGCCTTCTGCGGCCCCGACAATTGCATGTCCTGTTGAGATGTTACCGCCATCGCCCGCTGGCACCCTTACTCAGCCGTTGTCTACAATGCTTTCCAGCCGAATCCCGAAGCTGGGCGGATCGCTTTCCACAATCACCAGCTGCCCGTGACCGATCAACTGGCCATTCGCCAGTATCTGCACCGGATCGCCAATCTTCGAGTTGAGCGAAACCGTGTCGCCCTGCTTGAGCTCCGACAACTGCGATACGGTCAGTGTCGCCCCGCCCAGCATTGCCTGCACCTTCACCTTGATCGACTGGATCCGGCCAGTATCGAACAGCGCCATGGCGGCAACGCTTTGTGCTTGCGCCGGCGCGGGCGGGCTGGCATCGGCCTGCTGCCCTCCTGCCTGACTTGCTGTAGCAGGGGCTGCGGCAGCAGGGACTTCGCCAGCCGGCGCCCGTTGTGGCGCGGCCTGTGGCGGCACCGATGCCGCTGCGCTCTGGGCCGGGGCAGCCTTTGGTGCCTCGCCCGCCGGTTCCTGATCTATCATCGCGTTCACGGCGCTGCCGCCGCGTTCATTCTGCACCGGATCAGCCATTGGCCACCTTTTGAGCTTTAATCTGGTTCATATCCGTTCCCCCCAGCAGTTCGGCTGCGAGCCTGTCTGTATCACTCGGAACGCTACCGGCCTGGTAGTCCTCTGCTTGGCTCCCACCTGCAGCCGGTTGCCTGGTGTTCGCGATCTGGCTGAAGAGCTGTTCCACCGCCACGACATTGGTGTTTTTCTGCACCGGGATATCCTGGCGGGCGCCCGATTCACCGGCTTTCGTCAACAGGCTCGCAAGCGGGACGGTCCCGACCCGCCTTGCCTGACCATTGCCGATAACCGGCGCCATGCGAAAACCTGCACGCCTGGGCAGCTTCACCGGCTGATCCGAAGCTGCGCGCAAGTCCCCGCCTTGGGCTTCAGCGACATTTTCCGGCCCCCCCAGCATCTGGCCGATCTGGGCTGCCTGACGGCTCAGCGAGGCCATCAGAACGCGCTGGTGATCATGTGCCTTGCGCTGAAAGGCCAGCGATTCAAGGCTCGTTGAATGAACGTTCTTCAGAAGATCACCGGATTCGCGAAGCTGCTTGGAATTGTGATAGCTCGTCTTGATCAGTATCGACACCGTATCCGAGAGCGCCTCGAGCCGCGATGCCGTCTTGTGGCGCGCCCTGATTGCCAGCGCCAGCCCGGTGGCCGCGACTGCCAGAATGGCAACAAGCAGTAGCTGTTCGATGATGGCGGTCATCCTGTCGTCCCCTCGGATGTATTCTTGACCATGTTGCGCGCAATCATTTTCAGACGGCCGTTTTCCACTTGCAGCGCGCCGCAAAGAAACGGCCGGTTTTCCGCGTCCAGAATCCGGATTTCGCTCATGGCGATCGCTTCACCCAGCATCTGGCCGGGCTTCAGCCGGTTGACCTCGGAAAGCGGGAATTCGGCGGAAAACAGTTCGCAGTTCACCGATACCGGAACGTCCTCGAGACACAGTTTGACGGCAGCGCTTTCCCGCGATGCATCAGCACTGGCCTCCCCCGAACGGGAGGCTGTGTCCCGCGGCTCCCTGGCAGTGCTGCCGTCGCCCTCGGTCACGCCGGCTTCGAGAATTTCCAGCGGAAAGAGCATTTCCACCGGCAGCGTCAGGGCGCCAGCCACCGACTCGAACTTGACCAGCACCAGTTCATAACCCCGCTCGGCAAGGTCGAGCGCATCCTCCGGCTGGCAGATCTTTGCAGATGCCGGCATGCCGATGGTTTCGATCGGATCACTGGCCGTGTAGAGCCTGCCGATCAGCCGGTCGGCAACCACGCCGAGCATTTGCTTTTCCGAATTCGCCAGCGGGCCTGACTGCGCTTCCTCGCTGGCGGTGGAAATCCCCATCATTGCCTGCGACAGCGCCCGGAAATCCTTGTTCTGCATGCCGATGAAGCTGATCGTTTCGCCCTCGGTGCTGTCGATGCGTGCGCAGGATTGCTGTTCGGGCGACGGCTCCAGCCAGTTCGACTCGAACATGGCGACCGAAACAAGCCTTGTCTTGCTGCGCTTGCGCGCAAGCGTCGCCACCAGCTCGTTGAGGGTGAGGCGAATGGCCTCGACGGCTTCCTCG
>JAMLIH010000049.1 GCA_023954255.1 Phyllobacteriaceae bacterium
GACGGACAATATCTGCCATCTCGTGCTTGCCCGTCTGCCCGATGCGCCGGCGGGAACGCGTGGCATCTCGCTGTTTCTGGTGCCCAAGATCATGGTCGGCGAGGATGGCTCGCTCGGCGAGCGCAATGACGTCTTCTGCCAGTCGCTGGAACACAAGCTCGGCATCCATGCTTCGCCCACCTGCGTCATGATCTATGGCGACGGTTTCAAGGGCAGCGGCGTCGGCACCGGCGCCATCGGCTATCTGATCGGCGAGGAGAACCGCGGCCTCAACTGCATGTTCACGATGATGAACAATGCCCGGCTCAACGTCGGCATTCAGGGCGTCGCCATTGCCGAGGCGGCCTATCAGCACGCACTCGCCTATGCCCGTGAGCGCAAGCAGGGCAAGGCGCCCGGTGCGTCCGGAGACGGCATGAGCCCGATCGTCGAGCATCCCGATGTCATGCGCAACCTGCTGACCATGAAGTCGATGATCCGCGCGGCAAGGGGCATCTGCTATTCCTGCGCCCATGCCCTGGACATGGCCAAGGCAACGGAAGGCAACGAGCACAAGCACTGGGCCGAGCGCGCCAACATCCTCACTCCTATCGCCAAGGCGTTTTCCACCGATATCGGCGTCGAGGTTGCTTCCATCGGCGTGCAGGTTCATGGCGGCATGGGCTTCATCGAGGAAACGGGCGCTGCCCAGTTCCTGCGCGATGCCCGCATCAACCCGATCTATGAAGGCACCAACGGCGTGCAGGCCATCGATCTGGTGACCCGCAAACTGCCGCTGTCGGATGGCGCGGCGGTGCTCGGATACATTGGCGAACTGCGCGAGATTGCCGAAAGCGTTCGCGGTGCCAACCATCCCGAATTCGGCGACACGGCAGACAAGCTCAACGCCGCGCTGGACGATGCTGAAACCGCCACGAAGTGGATGCTGGAAGCGCTCAAGGACGGCAAGGTTTCCGAAGCATTGGCCGGTGCCACCCCCTATCTGCGCCTTTTCGGTCTTGCCGCCGGCGGCGCCTATCTGGCCAAGGCCGGGCTTGCCGGCGCGAAAGAGGAACATGCCGTACTGGCCCGGTTCTTTGCCGAAAACTTCCTTGGTGAAACATCGGGCCTGAAGACGACGGTCACCGAGGGTGCGGAAAGCCTTCTCAACGCCCGCGCCTTGCTGGAAGCAGTCTGAGCGCCCCGGAGGAAAGAGGTCCATGACAGTTCCCATCGAAGTCGCTGTTGAAGACGGCGTCCAGACCATCCGCCTCAACCGCCCGGAGAAGAAGAACGCCATCACCTCGGCGATGTATGCCGCCATGGCGGATGCCATCAAGACTGGTTGGGCGGACGACACGGTGCGGGCAACGCTGTTTCTCGGCACACCGGGTGCCTTCTCCTCCGGCAACGACATTGCCGATTTCATGCAGGTCGCGATGAGCGGCGAGCGCGGTTCCATGGCGGTGTTCGATTTTCTCGAAGCCATCATCATGAGCCAAAAGCCGCTGGTCGCCGGTGTCGACGGGCTGGCGATCGGCGTCGGCGTCACCATGCTGATGCATTGCGATTACGTGGTTGCTTCGGAGCGCAGCCTGTTCAAGACGCCGTTTGTCGATCTGGGGCTTGTTCCCGAAGCGGGATCCAGCCTGCTGGCACCGAAGCTGATGAGCCACCACAAGGCATTCGAATTGCTTGCCATGGGCGAGGGGTGGTCGGCTGCTGATGCCAGGGAGGCCGGCTTCGTCAACCGTGTCACCGGCGAGGGTGATCTTGAATCCACCGCCATTGCAGCCGCCAGCGAAATTGCAGCAAAGCCGCCGCAGGCAATGAAGCTCTCCCGTGACCTCATTCGCGGCGATCGCTCGCCAATCCTTTCCCGCATGCGCCAGGAAGCGGAAATCTTCGGCGAGCGGCTTAAATCCGACGAAGCCAAGGCCGCCTTCATGGCCTTCATGGCAAAAGGCCAGAAGAAGGCGGGCTGATCCTGCAAAACTGAACCGGGTACCAGCGCGCATGGCGGGCGATTGACAGGATTCGATATATCAATTAATCATGAAATATGGATATAAAAGAAGCACTGGCGGCCTTTGCCGCGCTCAGCCAGCAAACCCGTCTTGAGGTATTCCGCCGCCTGATCAAGGCAGGCGAAGAGGGAATTTCAGCAGGCGAGCTCGGATCGCAGCTCGACGTGCGCCAGAACACCATGTCGGCCAATCTGACCGTACTGCTCAATGCCGGACTGGTCCGGAACGAACGCAATGGCCGCTCGATCCGCTATTTCGCCGATTTCGAGGCGCTGCGCGGTCTTCTGTCTTTCCTGATGGAAGATTGCTGCGGCGGCAGCACGGAGCGATGCCAGCCGCTGATCGAGGAACTCGTCTGTGCCTGTTAGGCCCTGTTGGCAAGGTACGTGAAACAAGGAGGAAGTCATGGCAGGTCCGGTCTACAATGTCCTTTTCCTGTGCACGGGCAATTCGGCTCGCTCGATCATCGCCGAAGCGGTGATGAACAGGCTCGGAGCCGCGCGCTTCAGGGCCTGGTCGGCGGGGTCCCATCCGAAGGGCGAAGTGCACCCCATGACCATCGAACTGCTGCAATCGCTGGATTACGACACCGGCTTTGCCCGCTCGAAAAGCTGGGACGAATATGCAAAGCCCGATGCGCCGCAGATGGATTTCGTCTTTACCGTTTGCGACGACGCAGCAGCCGAGGCCTGTCCGGTCTGGCCGGGCCAGCCGCTTTCAGCCCATTGGGGATTGCCCGATCCGGCTGCTGCAACCGGAACCGAAGCCGAGCGGCGCTTTGCCTTTGCCGATACCCACCGCATGCTGACCAACCGCATTTCCCTGCTGGTAAACCTGCCCATCGAGAGCATCGACAAGTATTCGCTGCAGACCAGGCTTGAGCAGATCGGCGGGATGGACGACGATCGCAAGAAGGCAAGCTGAGGACGGCACGTACCGTCCTATCGTTCGAGCAGCGCCACTGCTTCCAGATGCGGAGTGAAGGCGAACTGGTCGACGGGCGTGACGGATTTCAGCCGGTAGCCGCCGTCGATGAGAATGTGCAGGTCCCGCGCCAGCGTCTGCGGATTGCAGGAAATGGCGGCAATCTTTTTCACGGTTGATTTTGCCAGTTCGCGGCACTGGGCTTCCGCGCCTGCGCGGGGCGGGTCGAAGGCCACGCCGTCAAAGGATTTCAGTTCCGCCGCCATGAAGGGCCGCTTGAACAGGTCTCGCCGCTCATGGGTGAGGGCCTTCAGCCTGCCGCCCGTTTCCCGCCAGGCGCGGTCAAGTGCATCAAGCGCGGCCTGCTCGCTTTCTGCGGCATGCACCACCGAGTTTTGTGCAAGCCTGAGGGCGAAAGCGCCGGAGCCGCAAAAGAGATCAGCCACCTTCCTGCAATCCGCGAGATGATCGACAGCGAGTGACGCCATGTCGTTCTCCGTTGCCGCAACCGCCTGAACGAAACTGCCCGGTGGCGGCGCGACCAGCGCGGTGCCTGCCTTCAGTACCGGCCGCTGGCGCTCGAAGACGATCTCGTCATTGAGCGCGATGCGCAGAAAGGCTTTCGCTGCAGTGTGTGCCGGAATTTCCCGGATCAGCCTGTCCGCTGCGCTGCCGGTGAAGGATACTGCACAGTCGATGCCGTTTTCAGCCGCCAGCAGAACGATGCGGACGGTTCCCCTGCGCCCGATGCCGTGGCGCCCCAGCAGGTCGAGGAACAGCCGCACTGCCGGTAATGAATCCTGCAGTTCCCCGCAGAGAATGGGGCAGGCGGCGATATCCACGACATCGTGCGACCGCCTTCCGGAATAGCCGAACTGCCACTGGCCCCGGCTTTTCTGTGCTGTCAGCACGGCTCGCCGACGGCTGCCACGCGGGTAGTGACGGATCGGCTCCAGTGGTTTTTCGATCCCCTCGCGTTCGAGCGCAGCAGCAAGCAGGCCGGTCTTCCATTGCAGATAGGCAGGCTCCGCCATGTGCTGCAGCTGGCAGCCGCCGCATCGGATGAAATGATCGCAGAACGGCTCGATACGGTCCACGGAAGCAGACACGATCTCCGCTGCCATCCGACGCGCGCCCTTGCCCGGTGCCCGCACGGTCTCGCCGGGCAGGGTGAAGGGCACGTAGAGCGCTTCTCCCGTTGTATCGCCGGCAACCGGTGCACCGATCCCGTCACCCTGATGGCCGAGCGTCCTGATGTAAATGAGCGCGTCTTTCTCCATGGTCAGCGTTTTTCCCCGAACAGCAGAAATTCGCGATTGCCGTCCCCGCCTTCAATCGGAGAGGAGATGAGGTCTGTTGCCTGCCAGCCGGGTTGCTCGCCGAGCCAGTTGCTGGGGTCGAGGGCAGCCTTCATTGCCGTTTCCTCATCCTTGACGATACCGCCCTTGCCGAGGTTCTCCCTTCCGACCTCGAATTGCGGTTTGACCAGAAAAATGCCGGCTGCACCGGGGGCGGCAAGCGCCAGCGCCGGCGGCAGCACGAGTTTCAGCGAGATGAAACTGGCGTCGCAGACGATCAAATCCGGTGCGATGCCGTCGAGATGGTCGGCAGTCAGATCGCGCGCATTGAGATTTTCGATCAGCCGGATGCGCGCATCGCCGGCAAGCGAGGGATGAAACTGCCCGCTGCCGACATCCACGGCAAAGACCTTTTCAGCGCCCGCTTCGAGCAGCACCTGGGTGAAGCCGCCGGTCGAGGCGCCGATATCGAGCGCCGTTTTGCCCTTGGGATCGAAGGCGGGATTTCCCCGCCTGTAATCGAGAGCGTGGGATAGCTTCAGTGCGGCTCTGGAAACATAGCGCGAGGCTTCGTCATCGATGTCGAGTGCGATGTCGTCCGCCACCATCAGACCCGGCTTGTCGAGTATTCCACCATTGAGCCGCACGCTGCCACGCAGGATGGCGTCGCGCGCCCTCGACCGGCTTTCATAGCCGTATCGCGCGACCAGCAGCTGGTCGAGCCGCATTCTGGCAGTATGTGCACCGGGATTGTTCATGCGCCGCTTTTGCGGCCGGGCGAACGGAAAAACAAGCCTTTGCATCGTGCTGGCAGTGAAGCGATGCGTCATGCAATTGCCGGAAACTGTGCTATCCTGCCGCAGGTCGAAGGAGGAACGGCTGATGACGGCAGACAGTGTTACGGTTCTGGTCGGCACGACCAAGGGTGCCTTTCTGGTTTCAGGCGGCAGCAAACGGGAAGGCTGGTCGGTCAGCGGACCTTTCTGCGATGGATGGCCAATCAATCACGTTGTCGGCGATCCGGATACCGGCACGCTGTGGGCCGGAGGCGGCGGCGAATGGCATGGTGCCGGTGTATGGCGTTCGCAGGATGGCGGCAAAACCTGGGAACTGGCAAAACTAACCAAGGGCACCATGGATGAATGGGCCGCCAACGATCCCGACTTTGCGGCAATGATCAACTGGAAGGACGGGCCTCTGCCGTTTGGCGATGCGTTTTCCCAGATATGGTCGCTCGGTTATGCCCATGGCACGCTTTATGCCGGTACGAAGCCGGCAAAACTGCTCAAAAGCGCCGATGGCGGCAAGACCTGGGAACACGTCGAGAGCCTGAACGAACATCCTTCCTCAGACAGCTGGAACCCTGGCGCTGCCGGTCTGGTGCTCCACACCATCGTTTCCGATCCTGATAATTCCGAAAAGCTGTGGCTCGGCATTTCGGCGGCTGGTGTGTTTGCAACGGAAGATGGCGGCAAAAGCTGGGAGCGGCGCAACCGGCTTTCAAATGCCGGAGCCTGTGATGGCCACGATCATCCCGCAGCACCCCGCGATGGTGAAATCGGGCACTGCGTTCACAACATGATGCGGGCGCCTGCCGGCGGCGATCTTCTCTATCAGCAGAACCACCACGGTGTCTGGCGCTCGGCCGATGGCGGGCGGAGCTGGGACGACATTACCGCCGGCCTTCCTTCGACCTTCGGCTTTCCGATCTGCGTGCACCCGCGCGATCCCGACACGCTTTGGACCATGCCGCTCAATGGCGACAGCGTGGGGCGCTATCCGCCGGATGCGGCCGCTGCGGTATGGCGTTCAAGGGATGGCGGCAAGAGCTGGCAGGACATGCGCGACGGCCTGCCTCAGGAGGCATGTTTCTTCACCGTTCTGCGTCAGGCCATGGCGCGTGACGGGCGTGACCCCGCGGGCGTCTATTTTGGCACCAACAGCGGCTCGGTATTCGCAAGTATCGATGAAGGAGACAGTTGGCAGGAGATCGCGCGGCATATGCCGACGATCCTGGCAGTCGAGGTTCTCGACCGCCGTTAAGCGCATTTGCAGGCGGATCAGACCAGCGGCACGGAACCTTCGGCCACACTGCGGCCGCGGATCGTCTCCTCGATCACCGGAAAGCCGAGCTGGCTCGACTTTTCGCTCTTGAGTTCAGCGTCGTCGATGATGTCGCCATTGTCGAGGCCCTCAACGGAGCCGCGCAGGTCGCCGATATTCTCGGCTGCCTTGCGGATCATCGCCGCTTCCAGCTTCTTGTCGTATTTGCCCGGCTTGGCATCGCCGTAATACTGAATGCTGGATGCCTCGAACTGTCCGCCGGCGAAAGCCGGTGCGGCGAGCAGCATGCCGGCCAGGCCGGCAGCGAATACGGCGAAGAGCTTGGGTCTCATCGTTTGCTTCCCTGTCATCGTCCGGTTTTTCCGGACTTCTTTTTCGCATCCGTCTTTAGCGGACTGCGGAAAGGTAGCAAAGACTGCTTAGAAAACGGCAAAGAGGCAGGGTAAAGAAGCCCTGAGCAAAGCTGGTTTCACATTGGTAAAGATGTGTGCCGGCAAGATCGGAAAGCAGAGACTAAAGGCACCAGGCAAGCAGGCTTTCGGTCATGGCGATGAAAACCGAGGCGCCATGGACATGCCAGAGCCAAGCCGTTGTCCCGACAAGCAGGCCTGCTGTGGCGGCAGAGGCGATAAAGACGAGATTGCGTGTCATCGTGCTAGCTTGCCAGCAGGCGGCGCAATTTGTCGAGCGCCGTATCGGGATTTTCACTGAAGGCGATGGTTCCCATGAACGTGCCGTCCGGCTTCATCAGGAAGATGCTGGCGGTGTGATCCATGGTGTAGCCGCCATCGTCGAGGTCCACCTTGCGGTAATAGACGCGAAAGCCCTTGGCGGCCTTGTCCATTTCCTCGAGCGATCCGGTCAGGCCCGTAACCTTGCCGGAAAACGGGCTCAGATAGTTGGCCAGTACTTCCGGCGTGTCTCGCTCGGGATCGACGGTAACGAAGTAAACCTTCAGGTCCTTTGCTTCCTCGCCCAGCGTTTCCGTCCAGTTGTCGACTTCCGCCAGCGTCGTCGGGCAGATTTCCGGGCAGTGGGTGAAGCCGAAGAATACCAGATGCGGGCTGCCCCGCATGTCTTCAAGGGTGAAGGGCGTGCCATCACTGGTCTGTAATTCGAAGGGTGCGCCGAGGCCGATGCCCGGATTTTCGCTGTCGGTCCCCAGCGCCACGAAAACGGCGGCTGCCGCAAACAGCGCCACCATGCCCCAGAGCAGATATCGAAGGTTCTTCATGATCGGTTACGGTCAGCCTGGTGGTTATTCCGGATCGAGCGGTTCGGTGCCCGCCGGCTTGCCCTCGGCGCTCACCCGGATTTTCTCCACCTTCTTTTCGGCGGCGGCGAGCAGCTTCTGGCAATGGGCGCGCAGCGCCTCGCCCCGTTCGTAGCGCGCAATCGACTGATCAAGTGGAACGTCGCCGCCTTCAAGGCTGCTGACGATCTTCTCCAGTTCCTCCAGCGCCTCCTCGAAGGCCATTTCGGCGATGGGTTTCTGTTCGTCTGCCATTCACTTGTCCATTGCGCTTTGTGTCTGCCGGGGCCTTGTGTCTGCCGGGGCTTTATGTTTGCCGGGACGGGCCTCAGCCTCTCATCAGGCGGTTTACATGGGCACCGGCGGATTCGGCAAGTCCCTGAAGATCGTATCCGCCTTCCAGCAGGCTGACCAGCCGGTTGCCGGCATGTTTCTGCGCCAGTTCCATCAGCTTTCCGGTTGCCCAGTCGAAATCGTCGGCCGTCAGTTCCAGACCGGCGAGCGGATCGCGATAGTGGGCGTCAAACCCGGCGGAAATCAGGACGAGGTCGGGACGAAACTGATCGACCGCCGGCAGTATCCGTTCGCGCATGGCCTCCTTGAACGCACTGCCGCCATCGCCCTGTCTCAATGGTGCGTTGAAGACGTTGCCGACGCCGGTTTCGTTCAGAGCCCCGGTTCCCGGATAGAGCGGCATCTGGTGGGTGGAGGCAAACAGCACGGTTTCGTCTTCGTAGAAGATGTCCTGGGTGCCATTGCCGTGATGGACATCGAAATCGATAATCGCCACCCGCTCGGCGCCGTGTTTCTGCTGGGCGTATCGCGCGGCAACGGCAATCGTGTTGACAAGGCAGAAGCCCATCGCCGTTGTCTTCTCGGCATGATGGCCGGGTGGGCGCACGGCGCAGAACACATTGTCGGCACGTCCCTCGAACACATCGTCGACCCCCGCTAGCGCCCCGCCGACGGCCCGTCTTACGGCTTCCCAGCTTCTCGGCGAGGCGGAGGTATCGGCATCGATTTGCGCCAGGCCCGTTTCGGGGATCAGTGAATGAATGCGCTCGATATAGGCCTTCGGGTGCGCCAGCTCGAAACTGGCAGGGTCGGCTTGCGGCGCCTCCTTGCGTTCCAGCTCGTCGAAGATGTCGGCTTCGAGAACCTTTTCGATGGCCCGCAGCCGGTCCGGCCGCTCGGGATGGCCCGGCATGTTGAGATGCTCAAGGCAGACGGGATGGGAATAAACAAACGTGGTCAAGATGATATCCGCAGTTGGTGTGCCATCTCGTCAGCATTGGCGTTGCGTGTCAAGAACCGGACGGCACCATGGCGCGGCTATTGGTGGACAAGATAGACGGAGCCGTCTTCCAGTCCGACGACGAAGCCCCTGGGTCTGTCGGTCTCGATGCCGATTGCCTTGTCGATAGGGGAGGGCAGCGCCACGCGCGCAAATTCCTTCAACCCGCCCTGACTGTCGTTCTGGTGGCCGATGACGACGGAGTTCGCCGATCCGCTGCCGGAGGACACCCGCGACACCTTGGCCGTGAGCCCGATAATGCGCAGCGCCTTTCGGTCGGCGGAAGGCACCGCAAGTTCCGCCCGTCCGTCGCCGTCGACATCGGCAACGGCGGAAAGCCGCATCTCGTGCGAGCCGAGAACATGGTTCGAAAAGTCCTCGCCGGCGCCGAACTGGATCAGCCGCCCGCGGCTGTAGCGCAGGACGAAGAGATCGCCGCCGATATGCGGCGTCTGCACGAAGGCGATCTCGTTGCCGGCGATGCCGAGAAAGGGCGCAATGCCGGCAATGTTGAGCCAGCGGTTCTTGCGGCCGTAAAAGCCGGTGGTCGCCTTTTCTGCGATCGCTTCGCCATCAAGGCCGTAAACCGTTACCGAAGCGCCCTTGGTGAGCGATGAGCGGATGGTGACGATTTCAACCGTTCCGTCTCCGTCGAGATCGGCAAGCCGGGGGTAGCGGTCCTCGAAGACTTCGGATCGGGGCAGGACGAGGCTCAGCCGCTTGCCTGCCTCTGTTTCCACATGCAGCGAGCCGGCCTCGATGGCATCGCCCAGCGCACCATGGGCATAGCGTTCCGTCGGGCTGGCATACCAGGCCCTGGCAATGTCGCCGCCCTTGTGCTCGGTGATGAGACCGTCAGGCAGGCCGTCCTGCGCCTCGTCCCGGGTTTCCTCTACGATCTCGTCCGGCCAGTCGGATGCTTTGAGCTCCTTTGCCTGCCAACTGCTTTGCGCGTTGGCAGCCGTGGCAGCAAGCAGCAGAAGAGCGCCGGAAATGCGCAGTGTTTTGAAAACACTCCCCATGATCGGTTTTGCCCTTTGCATGACAGCTCCTATTGGCCGGTTTCCGTCCTCAGTATGTTTATACCGAATCCCTCCAGACCGACATAATGGCGTTCGCGCGAGGCAAGCAAGACAATCGAGCGGATTCCAAGATCGCGAAGGATCTGTGCGCCAAGGCCGATTTCGAGCCATTCGTCCTGGCGGCTGCGCGCCGTATCGTGGTCTTCCGCATGCCCGACAATGCCTTCCTGCTGGGGGGTGTCGCGGCGGGCAACGCCAACCGAACCCTCCCGCAGATAGACCAGCACGCCGCGGCCTTCCTTGCCGAAGTGCTCCATCGTCTCGCGCAGGTGATTGTCCTGGCCGAAGACATCGTCGATCACCGATTCGATCTGCAGGCGCACCGGCACGTTCTCGCCGTCACGGATATCGCCGAAGACCAGCGCCAGATGGTGCATCGGGTCCCACGGCGTCTTGTAGGTATGCGCCATGGCCGCCCCGCCCCAGGTCTGGACCTGCTGCTTGGCGATGCAATCGACCAGGCTTTCCTGGCGCTGCCGGTAGCCGATGAGATCGGCAACCGAGATGGTTTTCAATCCGTGCTTCTCGGCAAAGGCCGCAACCTCGCCGCCGCGCATCACCGTGCCGTCCTCGTTCATCAGTTCGGAGATGACGCCGATCGGCGGCAGATTGGCCAGCCGGCACAGATCGACGGCTGCTTCCGTATGGCCGGAGCGCATCAGCACGCCGCCTTCCTTGGCGACGAGCGGAAAGATGTGGCCGGGACGCACGAAATCGCCGGCGCCCGAATTCGGATTGGCCAGCGCCCGGCACGTCGAGGTGCGCTCCTCGGCGGAAATGCCGGTCGTCGTGCCGTGGCGGTAGTCGACGGAGACGGTAAAGGCGGTGGCATGCGGCGCATCGTTTTCCGCAACCATCGGCGCCAGGTTGAGCCGTTTGGCATCGCCGAAGGTCATCGGCGCACAGACGATGCCGGACGTGTGGCGGATGATGAAGGCCATCTTCTCCGCCGTGCAGTGAACGGCGGCAACAATCAGGTCGCCCTCGTTCTCGCGGTCGTCGTCATCGGTGACGACAACGATTTCGCCTGCTTCGAACGCGCGCAACGCGTCGGCAACTTTTACCTGGTCGAAAGCCATTCCTGTTCTTTCCGAAAAGTGATGTTTAGACGCGGCCTGTCTGCCCGCGATGCAACAGATAGTGATCGGCAATGGCGCATGCCACCATGGCCTCGCCAATGGGCACCGCCCGGATGCCGACACAAGGGTCATGACGGCCCCTGGTGACCACATCGACCTCTTCGCCCTTGGCGGTGACGCCCCTGACCGGGGTCATGATCGACGAGGTCGGTTTGACGGCAAAGCGGGCCACCACCGGCTGGCCGGTGGATATTCCGCCGAGAATGCCACCGGCATTGTTCGACAGGAACTGTATCTGGCCGTCATTGCCCATGCGCATCTCGTCGGCGTTCTGGCTGCCGGTGATGCGGGCGGCTTCGAAGCCGTTGCCGATCTCCACGCCCTTGACCGCGTTGATCGACATCAGCCCGGAGGCGATGTCCTGATCGAGCTTGCCGTAGACCGGCGCGCCGAGCCCCGCCGGAACGCCGGTCGCCACCACCTCGACCACGCCGCCGACCGAATTGAGGTTCTTGCGGATTTCGTCGAGATAGGCGTCCCATTCTTTCGCCGCATCGGCGTCGGGGCAGAAGAAAGCATTGTGGTCGACCTCGTCCCAGTCCCAGGCGCCGCGGTCGATCTTGTGCGGCCCGACCTGCACCAGCGCCCCGCGCACGGAAACGCCCTCGACCACCTTGCGCGCAATGGCGCCGGCGGCGACGCGCGCCGCCGTCTCGCGCGCCGAGGAGCGGCCGCCGCCGCGATAGTCGCGGATGCCGTATTTCATGTCATAGGTGATGTCGGCGTGGCCCGGCCGGTAGCGCCGCGCGATGTCGGAATAGTCCTTCGAGCGCTGGTCGGTGTTCTCGATCATCATCGAGATGGGCGTGCCGGTCGCCGTGAGCTGTTCGGGATCGTCCTCGCCGGCCATGACGCCTGAAAGGATCTCGACCGTGTCGGGTTCCTTGCGCTGGGTCGTGAATTTCGACTGGCCGGGCTTGCGCCGGTCGAGATCGGCCTGGATGTCGGACACCTTGAAACGGATGCCGGGCGGGCAGCCGTCGACAACGCAGCCGAGCCCGCGCCCGTGGCTCTCGCCCCAGGTGGTAACCCTGAAAAGATGTCCGAACGTATTGAGTGACATGGCGGCTCTTGAAGGTGTCCAGCGGCACCGGCGGAAATGTGAAAATCTTGTATGGAGGAAAGGCCGGGGGGTCAATGGGACGGCAGTTGTGCCGGTGCAGCCTAAATCAGCTCTTCCCCGCCATCTTCAAACCGGAAAATCCTGTCCTGCGGGAAGGCGTAATGGGCCGCCGCCTCCGTAGGCGTTCCGGCCAGATGGTGGCGCACCGTGCGGCCCACCGCGCCATGGGCGACAATGATGACAGGTTGGACAAGCCCGTCGAAGAACGGCGCAATGCGCCGTGACACCATGGCAAGGCTTTCGCCATTGGGTGGCGTGAAGTTCCAGCGATCCTGATCCCGCAGTTCCATCAGTTCGGGCCGGTCGCGTTCGATGTCGGTAAGGCTCATGCCTTCCAGTTCGCCGTAGGAGGCTTCGATCAGCCGCTCCTCGATGGCGTAGCCCTCGCGCGGCAGGTCCATGGCCTCGCGGATGATTTCCATGGTTTCGCGCGCCCGGCCGAGCGGACTGCAGAGAAAATCGAAACCGGCGCCATCGCCGACGATCCCGGCAAGCTTGCGCCCGTTGCCGAGCGCCTGCGCCCGGCCGGTTTCGTTGAGCGGAATGTCCTGCTGGCCCTGAAACCGGTACTGGGCATTCCAGTCGGTCTGACCGTGCCGGATGTAGAAGATGACAGGCCGGGGCATCGTTTTCCTTGGTAGCGGCTGTGTTGAGCCGCGGAAACGGCTGTATGACCCTAGCTTTCCTTGACGACGGAAATGTCCGGAGCGTCAACGGCCTTCATGCCGACGACGTGATAGCCCGAATCGACATGCATCACTTCGCCTGTGGTGCCGCGCCCCAGATCGGACAGCAGGTAAAGCGCCGAATCGCCCACTTCCTCGATCGTCGTCGTGCGCTTGAGCGGCGAATTGTACTCGTTCCACTTCAGGATGTAGCGGAAGTCGCCAATGCCGGAAGCCGCCAGCGTTTTGATCGGTCCGGCGGAGATCGCATTGACGCGGATGTTCTGGCTGCCGAGGTCGACCGCCAGATAGCGCACGCTTGCCTCCAGCGCTGCCTTGGCAACACCCATCACGTTGTAATGCGGCATGACCTTTTCCGCGCCGTAATAGGTCAGCGTCAGCATCGAGCCGCCATCGGGCATCAGTTTTTCCGCCCGCTGCGCCAGCGCCGTGAAGGAATAGACCGAAATGTCCATCGTCATGCGGAAATTGTCCGGACTGGTATCCACATAGCGGCCGGTCAGTTCGTTCTTGTCGGAAAAGCCGATGGCATGGACGAGAAAGTCTATCTTGCCCCACTTTTCGGCGATGGCAGCAAAGACCGCGTCCATGCTCGCCTCGTTGGCGACGTCGCACTCGCCCGCAACCCAGGCGCCAAGCTCGTCGGCCAGCGGCACGACTCGTTTGGCAAGTGCCTCGCCCTGATAGGTGAGCGCGATTTCCGCGCCTGCATCGGCGCAGGCCCTGGCAATGCCCCAGGCAATCGAACGGGTATTGGCGAGCCCCAGAATGAGACCGCGCTTGCCCGCCATCAATCCACGGGTATCCGGCATGACGATATTCTCCGAACTGAACGGTAAGCTACCGGCGCCGGATATGGCACAGGGCAGGGGAGGCTGCAAGCTTGGGAAAGCACAGGTTGCCGACTGCCCTTGCCGGTCAGAGCGGGTTCCTGGCTTTCAGCAGGTCGGCAAGTGCCGCATCGGGCTCGTCGGGCAGCATGACGACGGCGGTCAGCTTAAGATCGCCCGTGCCGCCCTTTTTCGGCAGGCCGCGGCCGGGAATGCGGAACACCTTGCCGGAATTCGTCCATGGCGGGATCTTGAGCGAAACCTTGCCCTCCAGCGTCTTGACCGAAACCGTTCCGCCCAGAACCGCCGTTTCCAGCGGAATGCGCACGTCGCCGCGCAGATCGCTGCCATCGGGGCGGAATTCCGCATGCGGCTGGAAGACCAGCGTTACCAGCAGGTCGCCTGCCGTCTGGCCGGGTTGGGATTTCGCCTTGCCCTTGAGGCGGATGACCTGTCCGTCCTGTGCGCCCGGTGGAATGGATGCCGAGATCCGGCTGCCATCGGGCAGGGTGACGGCTGCCTTGCCGCGCGCCAGATCGTCGATGGTGACCGGCGCCTTGATCTTCACGTCGGCGGTCTTGCGTGGCTGGCTGGCCTGACGGAACGGCCCGCCGGCACCCTGCTGTCCCATTCCGGTTCCCATGTTGGGGCCCGCTCCGCCACGGCCGCCGCCAAAGGCCTGGCCGAACAACTCGCTCAAAATGTCCTCGGCACCGGCAAAGCCGCCTGCGCCGCCGCCCGTGTCGCCAAACGGATGGCCGCCAAACGGATGGCCGCCGGCCTGTGCGCCGCCCCGGGCCCCTCCGGGTCGGAAACCGCCGAAACCGGCAAAGGTTTCCTTGCCCTCGGCATCGATTTCGCCGCGGTCGAACTGGCCGCGCTTCTTCTTGTCGCCAAGAATGTCATAGGCCTGGCCGATTTCGGAGAATTTCTCCTTGGCCTTGGGATTGTCCTTGTTCTGATCGGGGTGCCACTGCTTTGCGAGCTTGCGGTAGGCCTTCTTGATATCCGCTTCGCTCGCCGTCTTCGCGACCCCCAGAACCGTATACGGGTCTCTCACGGTTTTCCTCACGCGATGCTGTTGTGCCGCCTTGGCCGCGCTTTTTCAGCCGGCAGGCGGGCAAATCAGTTGTGTTGACGAAAATATGGGGGGTAAGGCCGCGATTTTCCAGCGTTATCGCCGCGCAATCAGTTCGTGCCGTCGCGCAGGAACCAGGACAGCACCCAAAGGCCCTTTTTCAGTTCGCAGGTTTCGCCGTTGTAGAGCGAAATGCCCATGAAACTGTCCACCGTGGTGCGGAACTTCTTGCACGATTGGCCGTGGCTGCCGACGAACTGGTCGATTGCGGTGATCGTGCCGCTGGACCCGGTTTCCGGATTGCTCCAGGCCAGAAGATGGGAATTTTCATTCGAGGACTGGGCTTGTGCGACTGCCATCTTGATGGTTTCGGCATCGCGCGGGTCGACGCCTTCGGCTTCGACCGGCTTGGTCACCGAGCCGGTGATGATCTCGGGGTCGCTTTCAAGGGCTGCAAACGGCTTGTTGACCGCGCAGCCTGTCGCCAGCACGGCCATAAGCGCCAGCGCGGCCATGCTGGCTGCCGGCCTGATAAATCCTGCTTGAAACCCGTCACTGTTCCGGCCTATGCCGGGGCGGAAAGGCGGTCTTCCGCTATGCATGTGCTGCCCCACGCGATACTTTGATTTAGGCGATGGCCCAGTTTGCGCTTTTCCGGTTAACGAAGCGTAACGAATAGACAGCCAAATGCGGCAGGGAAAAGGTGATTTGATGACCGGTTCGGGAGAAATGGCAGAAATCGGCAAGCCCTTCGTACAATTCGGCGAATGGTTGAAGCTGGCGGAGGCAAGCGAGCCCAACGACCCGACCGCCATGTCGGTTGCGTCGGTCGATGCCGATGGCATGCCCAATGTACGCATGGTGCTGATGCGCCGCTGGGATGAGCGCGGTATCGTCTTCTTCACCAATTTCGAAAGCCAGAAGGGTGCCGAACTGTTGGCAAGCGGCAAGGCTGCGGCCAATTTCCACTGGAAATCGCAGCGCAAGCAGGTGCGCTTTCGGGGCCCTGTCGAAGTGGTGAGCGATGCGGAGGCTGATGAATATTTCTTTTCCCGCCCGCGCGGCAGCCGCATCGGCGCCCATGCCTCGAAACAGTCTCGGCCGCTCGAAAGCCGTTTTGCGCTGGAAAAGGCCGTGGCCGTCTGGTCGGCGAAGTTCGGCGTCGGCGAGGTGCCACGCCCGGACTACTGGTCCGGTTTCCGTATCAGGCCGGTTTCGATCGAGTTCTGGTCGGATGGCCAGTTCCGCCTGCACGACCGCATCCGCTACGACCGCGACAGCCCCGAAGGTGACTGGCGCGTGACGAGGCTGTATCCTTAGGGGATCGAGAAGCGCTAAACCTTCTCCACCCGCGCGCCGTTTTCCAGCACGCCGTCCTCAACGATCTCGCACAGAATGCCGCGCAGTCTCAGTTCCGGGCTTGCGCGTACCCATTCCAGTGCATCGACGCCATAGCGCGCTTTCCACTTGGTGCAGGCATCGTTCCAGACATCGGAAACCCGCAGCACCGCACTGCCGGCTTTCAGCAGCGTGCCGGCGGGAAGGTTCTCCTCGCTCATGTTCATGTCGGCGATGAAGGTATCGCCCGGATGGACGGTTTCCTCGCCTTCCTTCCAGACGAGATCCAGCACCCGTCGCTGCAGCACGCAGACCTGGATGCGCGGATCGGGTGAGCCGTCTTCCAGCGTCATCCAGGGATATTTGGTCCAGCGGCAGTTCTCGACGCCACCGGCGCGGGTAACGGCAAGCCTGTCGGTGAAGTTGCGGGCCCCGAAATCCGGCCGGTTGCACAGCATCTCGATGGTGGCGCCGTCGCGCGGTGCGGCATTGACGTGATCGGTGGCCGCTTCAAGCGTCGCGCGGTCGGGTTTCATGGCTGCGTCTCCTGCCTCGATGATGCCTGTCAGCCATAGAGGGTTTCAGCGCAGCCGGAAAGGCCTCTTGAAACAAAGGATGCGCCGCGGTCGCCCGCAGCGCATCCGGCAGGTTTCTTCAGGCTTTTCAGCCCAGATGCTTCTTGAAGAAGGCGATCGTGCGCTCCTCGGCCAGTTTCGCCGCCGCTTCGTCGTAGCGTGGCGTCGTGTCGTTGTGGAAGCCGTGATTGGCACCTTCATAGATGAAGGCCTCATAGGTCTTGCCGTTTGCCTTCAGCGCCGCCTCATAATCGGGCCACCCGGCATTGATCCGCTCGTCCAGCGCGCCGTAATGCAGCATCAGCGGCGCGTTGATCTTCGGCACATCGGCGGCACTTGCCTGGCGGCCATAGAAGGGCACGGAGGCCGAAAGCTCGGGGAAGGCAACCGCGATGGCGTTGCACACCCCGCCGCCATAGCAGAAGCCGACGCAGCCGACCTTGCCGGTGCCGTCCTCGCGCTTGAGCAGATGTTCGGTGGCTGCAAAGAAATCCGACATCAGCTTTGCCGGGTCGAGGTCCTTTTGCATTTCGCGGCCTTCATCATCCGTGCCGGGATAGCCGCCCTTGGGCGTCAGCCCGTCGGGCGCCAGCGCCATGAACCCTGCTTTCGCCATCCGGCGGTTGACATCCTGGATGTAGGGATTGAGGCCGCGGTTCTCGTGCACCACCAGCACGGCGGGCAGTTTGCCATCGGCGCCGGCGGGCCTGGAAAGATAGGCCTTGATCGTGCCATGGCCGTCCGGCGACTCGTACTCGATCCACTCATTGGTGACAGCGGCATCGTCTTCCGGCACCTGCTGCGCCCAGGCATAATTGGGCGACAGCATGTTCAGCAGCATGGCGGCCGTCACGCCGCCAACGGCAAAGCGTTCGGCCTGTTTGAGAAATTCCCGCTTGGTGATGTGGCCATGCACATAACCGTCGAAAATCTCCAGCAGTTCGGGGTCGAAATCGCTGGCCTTCATGCGGCCGGCGGCAATCGGGGCATGCTCGTTCATGGCTTCCTCCGTTACAAATATTCCCCTCGCCCTGGAGGATGCCGTTTATTGCTGTTTCGATCAAGGAGACTTGGCCGGACACAGTGTTCAAAACAGCATGCCGGGGGAAAACGGGAGGGATTGCTCGTCAGACCCCCGTGCCACCAACGGTGACCTCGTTCATGCGCAGGGTCGGCTGGCCGACACCGACGGGCACCGACTGGCCGTTCTTGCCGCACATGCCCATGCCGCTGTCGAGCGCCATGTCGTTGCCGACCATGGTAACCCGCTTCATCGCCGGCGGGCCGGAGCCGATCAGGTTGGCGCCCTTGATCGGTTCGGCCTTCCTGCCGTCGCGGATGCGGTAGGCCTCGGTGCAGTTGAAGACGAACTTGCCGGAGGTGATGTCGACCTGCCCGCCGCCGAAGGAAACGGCATAGATGCCGTCTTTGACCGAGGCGATGATTTCTTCCGGCTCGTGGCTGCCGCCCAGCATGTAGGTATTGGTCATGCGCGGCATCGGCTGGTGGGCATGCGACTGGCGGCGGCCGTTTCCGGTTGGCTCCATGCCCATCAGCCGCGCGTTCTGGCGGTCCTGCATGTAGTTGACGAGCTTGCCGTCCTCGATCAGCACGGTGCGGTTGGTCGGGGTGCCTTCGTCGTCGATGGTCAGCGAGCCCCGCCGCTCGGCAATCGTGCCGTCATCGACGACGGTAACGCCCTTTGCGGCAACCTGTTCGCCCAGCAGGCCGGAAAAGGCCGATGTCTTCTTGCGGTTGAAATCGCCCTCCAGCCCGTGGCCCACGGCCTCGTGCAGCATGACGCCGGGCCAGCCGGGGCCGAGCACCACATCGAACGTGCCGGCAGGGGCGGGAACCGCCTCCAGATTGACCAGCGCTTGCCGTAGCGCGTCGTCGACGGCGTGCTGCCAGCTGTCCTGCGCAATGAACTCGCCGAACCCCTTGCGCCCGCCCATGCCGTGGCTGCCGGCCTCCTGGCGGTCGCCTTCGCCGACGATGACGCTGACATTGACCCGCACCATGGGCCGCACATCGCGCACCCAGTGGCCGTCGGCCCGCAGCAGTTCCACCACCTGCCAGCTTGCGCCGAGCGAGGCGCTGACCTGCCGTACCCTTGGATCGGCTGCCCGCGCATAGGCATCGATTTCCTGCAGCAGCTTCACCTTCTGCTCGAAGCCCGGTTCGGCCAGCGGATTGATCTCGCCATAGAGATGCCGGTTGGTGCGCTGCGGCGCATCGGCATAATGGCCTTCGTAGCCGCCTCTGATGGTGGCAACGGCGTCGCTGGCGCGTTTCAGGCTGGCAAGCGAAAGTTCGCCGGAATGGGCATAGGCCGTCGCTTCGCCTGCCACTGCACGCAGCCCGAAGCCCTGATCGGTGTTGAAGCTGCCGACCTTCAGCTTGCCGTTGTCGAAGGCAAGGTGTTCGGACTGGGCATATTCGAGATAGAGTTCGCCATCATCGCAGCCTTTCAACGTATCGGCCAGTTGCCGTTCCAGCGTGGCCTTTTCGGCATCGAACAGGGAGATGAGGGAATCCATTGAGCGTCTCCGGCTTCCAGTCGGTTGCGGGTGTCGTGTCGCCGGAGAAAGCGGTGGCTTTTTCTGCCGGCGGCGCTAGCATGGGTAGATCATTACCGCCTGGTACATAGCATTCGCAAGGTGGGGATGGTTCAGGGGCATTTTCAACTGTTACCGCGTTGCAAACAGGAATTTTGAATTTGCCCCGAACATCCACAAGCCCCGGCGGCTACGCCTGGGGACTGGCACTGGCAGCAGCTCTTGCCGGAATTTGCCTTACTCTGCTGGTCGGATGGCACTTCTCGATGCGGATGCCGGTGCTGACAGGTGATGTGTTTCTGATCACCAAGGCGCCGCCAGTCGTGGGCTTGTTGTCCAATCTTGGCGCCTTTGCATGGCTTGCCGCCCTTGTGGTGCTTGCGTTCACCATCTCGATTTTGCCAAGGCAGGGAGAGCATCCGGCCTTGAGCTTCCTTGTCTCCGCTGCGCTTCTTACTCTTGTGCTGTTTGTGGACGACTTTTTCATGTTCCACGATTTCTGGCTCCGGCGATGGGCGGAAAAGATGGATGCCGCCTACTATGCCGCGCTGGCGATGGCGACGCTGATCCACCTGTTTGCCTTTCGCAACAACATCCTGGCGAGCCGTTACGGGTTGCTGCTGGTTGCGCTGGTGTTCTTTGCGCTTTCAGTTGCGATGGACCTGTTTCAGGAGCAGGGCACCGCACTGGTTGGTCATTGGCAGTACCTGATCGAGGATGGCATAAAGTGGGCAGGCATCTGCTTCTGGTGCGCCTACCACTGGTCCGTTTGCTCTGCAGTCCTTGCCGATAGCTCCGCGCAGACGCATCATCGCGCCTGATATCCGTGCAATTAGGGCATGCAGTCCGGCAGCAGGAGAAAGTGATCAGGGCAGGGCGGCGAAACCCTCGCCGAACCCCGCCAGGTCGATGGGAATGCCGATGCCTTCCTCGGGCGTCTGGAAGACGATGAAGGTGGCCGTCTCGCCGCCTTTCAGGGCTTCGACCAGCTTGTCCTCCAGCACGACCTCGGCATAGCAGCCGTCGTTGAAGCAGCGGGTAAAGAAGGCGTTGCCGATTTCCTTGTCATCGATATAGAGGCCCAGCCCGTTGGGCAGCAGCACGCCGAGCGGCGCCAGTACCCGCAGCAGTTCCGACTGGCGGTCTGCGGTGCGCAGCACCACGACGGAAAGCCCCATTTCCTGCCGGTCCTCGGCAACCACGTTCTGCACCAGCGCGCACTGCTCGCCCGAAGCTCCCGGCGGCGTGTCGCAGACGAGCGCCCATTCGCCGAAACGCGATTTCATCACCCCCTGGGCGGCGGCGTCCTTGGCCAGGCTGCCGGTCAGCCCGGCCGCGATGACAAGCCCTAGCATGCACGCCAGAGGCCGCACTCTGGTGCTGTAGAAGCTTGGCCGGGCTGGGAATAAGGATAACCGCATCGTTCGAATCAGTAGCTTGCCTCGTTTCAACATGCCCCAAACACAGCGGCTGCAAAACAGCGCAACAGGTGCGAGTACACCGTTTTGTAGCAAGTGATTCTCCTCCATTGGCCCCAATCGCAATATTAAGCAACACAAAGTCGGCCCGGTGTAAGGAAATGGACGTTGTTTTTCCGGCGGCGGTTTCGTTTCGTGACACAAGCCGGTACCGGGCCGCTCCGAACGCACAAAGAGCAGGAAATCGGCCATTTTGCGGCATGCGCCACGAATCCCCCATGCAGCATTCGCATGGCGCAGAGGCGGGCCATATGCCGCACCGTCGCCCACAGGGTGCGGCGCAAGAACCCATTGCAGGCAGGCTGCGGTTGTGGTTTTAAACGATACAGTTTGAGAGGAAGTGTTGCGACCCGGTTTGCCAAGCCGTTTGGAGGAGTATCCGGTTCCAACATCCAGAGGGTCTGTTTTCGGTGCGTTTGGTCCTTGCCTGTTGTCTGCAGGTGGGGATAAGGACGTGCCGGATACTGTACAACGACAGGAGACGAACGGGATGAAACTCGTTTTGAAATTGAGTGCTGCCTTCGGCATGCTGGTGATCATGGCCGCCGCGGCCTTGGCCGATCAGCCGGAACCCTGGCAGATGTGGTTCCAGAACAACGGCTCGCAGATGATGCGGGATATCGACTGGTTCGGCCGCTATACCTTCTGGTTCATCACGCCGATCACCATTTTCGTCATGGTCCTGCTGCTCATCGTCATGGTGCGGTTCAATGCGAGGGCCAACCCGACCCCGTCCCGCACCACCCACAACACGCTGATCGAGGTCATCTGGACCGGCCTGCCGATCCTGCTGCTGATCGCCATCGCCATCCCCTCCTTCAACCTGCTCAATGCACAGCTTGCCCCCGAGGAAGAGCCCGCGATGACCGTCAAGGCCACCGGCTACCAGTGGTATTGGGGCTATGAATACCAGGACGGCGACGAACTGTCCTTCGACTCGATCATGCTGCGCGACGGTGAAGCCGCCGATTACGGCAAGCAGGATCTGGCACAGTATCCCCGCCTGCTCGCCGTCGACAACGAACTGGTCGTACCCGTTGGCAAGATGGTGCGCGTGCTCGTGACCGCCGCCGACGTCATCCACTCCTTCGCCATGCCTTCGTTTGGCGTGAAGGTTGACGGTGTGCCGGGACGCACGAACGAGACATGGTTCAAGGCCGAACGCGAAGGCCTGTTCTACGGCCAGTGCTCGGAACTGTGCGGCCGTGATCACGCCTTCATGCCGATCGCCATCCGTGTCGTTTCCGATGCACAGTTCGAAGCCTGGAAGGCAGCCGCAGCCGACGATCTTGAATCGGCCAATGCCGCACTCATGGCATCCATCGATTCCGGCAAGAACATCAAGCTGGCCGGCAACTAACCGGCCCGAACACAACAAATTCGTCTGAAAAGACACATTGGGAGAAACCGATCATGGCAACAGCGGCATATGGTGACGCTCACGATCACAAACCGCCCTTCTTCAAGCGGTGGTTCTATTCAACCAACCACAAGGACATCGGAACGCTCTATCTGATCTTCGCGATCATTTCGGGCATCTTCGGCGGCTTTCTGTCGATCATGATCCGGGCCGAACTGCACCACCCCGGCTTGCAGTATTTCTCCGATCCGCATGTCTACAACGTCTTCGTCACCGGCCACGGCCTGATCATGATCTTCTTCATGGTCATGCCGGCGCTGATCGGCGGTTTCGCCAACTGGATGGTGCCGATCATGATCGGTGCGCCGGACATGGCGTTCCCGCGCATGAACAACATCTCCTTCTGGCTGCTGCCGCCGGCGCTGATCCTGCTCGCCCTTTCCATGTTCGTCGAAGGGCCGGCCGGCGCAAACGGCGTGGGCTGCGGCTGGACGGTTTACGCGCCTTGTACGGGTGCGGCCAACATGCCCGGACCGGCAATGGATCTGGCGATCCTGTCGCTGCACCTTGCTGGTGCTTCCTCCATTCTGGGCGCGATCAACTTCATCACCACCATCTTCAACATGCGCGCACCGGGCATGACGCTCTTCAAGATGCCGCTGTTTGCCTGGTCCGTGCTGATCACCGCCTTCCTGCTGCTGCTGTCGCTGCCGGTGCTTGCCGGTGCGATCACCATGCTGCTGACTGACCGCAACTTCGGCACCACCTTCTTCGTGCCGGAAGGCGGCGGTGACCCGATCCTGTTCCAGCACCTGTTCTGGTTCTTCGGTCACCCGGAAGTCTACATTCTCATCCTGCCGGGTTTCGGCATCATCAGCCACATCGTGGCCACGTTCTCCCGCAAGCCGATCTTCGGCTACCAGGGCATGGCATGGGCAATGATCGCCATCGGCGCCGTCGGCTTCATCGTGTGGGCACACCACATGTACACCGTCGGCCTCTCGCTCGACACGCAGCGCTACTTCGTGTTCGCTACGATGGTCATCGCGGTTCCCACCGGCGTCAAGATCTTCTCGTGGATCGCCACCATGTGGGGCGGTTCGATCACCTTCCGCACGCCGATGGTCTGGGCGATCGGCTTCATCTTCCTGTTCACGGTTGGTGGCGTGACCGGCGTTCAGCTGGCCAATGCCGGCCTCGACCGCGCCTTCCACGACACCTACTACGTGGTGGCCCACTTCCACTACGTGCTGTCGCTGGGTGCCGTCTTCGCCATGTTCGCGGCCTGGTATTACTGGTTCCCGAAAATGACCGGCTACATGTATAACTCGGTGCTCGCCAAGACCCATTTCTGGCTGACCTTCATCGGGGTCAACTTGGTGTTCTTCCCGCAGCACTTCCTGGGTCTTGCCGGCATGCCGCGCCGCTACATCGACTATCCCGATGCTTTCGCCGGCTGGAACGCGGTTTCCTCCTGGGGTTCCTACATCTCCGGCTTTGCCGTGCTGATCTTCCTTTGGGGCATCATCGAAGCCTTCCAGAAGAAGCGCGTTGCCGGTGACAATCCGTGGGGCGAAGGCGCCACCACGCTGGAATGGCAGCTGCCTTCGCCGCCGCCGCACCACCAGTGGGAAACCCTGCCGAAGATCAAGTAAGGCAGTCGGACAACAACGCCGCCGGGGCTTTCCCCGGCGGTTTCTTCACAGGCTTGGGGCCGGGTTGCGCAAGACAATGGCGGAAACATTCGAAACAGGCGAAAGGGCAGACGCAGTGGCGGTATCCACCGCCATGCCGTCGGACTATTTCGAGCTCCTGAAGCCGCGCGTCATGCAACTGGTGGTCTTCACCGCCATTTCCGGCCTGGTGATTGCGCCGGGTGAACTGCACCCTGTTCTGGCCCTGATCGCCATTTTGTGCATCGCCGTGGGCGCCGGCGCTTCGGGCGCTCTCAACATGTGGTTCGACGCCGACATCGACGCGGTGATGACCCGTACGGCCAATCGCCCCATTCCCTCGGGCCGCGTTACCAGGCAGGAGGCGCTGGCCTTCGGCCTGACCCTGTCCTTCTTCTCCGTCTTCGTGCTTGGCGTTCTGGTCAACTGGCTGTCGGCGGGCCTGCTTGCCTTCACGATTTTCTTCTATGCCGTCATCTATTCCATGTGGCTGAAGCGCTCGACACCGCAGAACATTGTCATAGGCGGTGCTGCCGGTGCGTTTCCGCCGATGATCGGCTGGGCGGCGGTCACCAATACCGTCTCGCTTGAAAGCATCGCCCTGTTCGCCATCATCTTCATCTGGACGCCGCCGCATTTCTGGGCGCTCGCCCTGTTCAAGTCCGGCGACTACGAGAAGGTTGGCGTGCCGATGATGCCCAACGTGGTGGGCAACCGCTCGACCCAGAACCAGATTTTCGCCTATGCGCTGCTGCTGGCGCCGGTCGGGGTGCTGCCCTATGCGATGGGATTTGCCGGCCTTGCCTATGGCATTGTCTCCGTTTGTGCCGGTGCCGCCTTTGTCTGGTTTGCCTTCCGCTGCTGGCGCATGCCGTCCGACGACAAGGCGATGCTGCCGGCAAAACGGCTTTTTGCCTTCTCGATCGTTTATCTGTTCGTGCTGTTCGGCACGCTGATCCTGGAGGCCGCCCTGCCGGGGCTGGCCGCATTGCTGGGTTAGGGGCAGGCGATGGCAAAACCCGACAGCCTTGTCCCTGAAAGCGATATTGAGGCCAGGCGCCGCAAGGCCCAGCGCGCGCGCAATGTCGCCATCGCCCTCGCACTGGGTGCCTTCGTCATCATTCTGTATGTGGCCACCTGGTCGAAACTCGGGGTCAATGCCGTTGTAAGGCCGACGCTGTGATGAACACGCCCGAGACCCTTCCGCACAAGGACATGCGCGCCGGGCGCGCCAACCGCCGCATTGCCGTTGCCTGTGTGTCTGCTGTCGCGGTCATGGTGGGCATGGCCTATGCAGCGGTGCCGCTTTACAACCTGTTCTGCCGGGTCACGGGCTATGCCGGAACCACCCAGGTGGCGGTCAATTCCGAAGGCATCCGCATCATCGACCGCGAGGTGAAAGTGCGTTTCGATGCCAACATCGAAAAAGGGTTCGGCTGGGAATTCGCGCCGGTCCAGCGCGATGTCGCACTCAAGCTGGGCGAGACGCGCGAGATCGCCTACCGCGCCAGGAACCTAACCGACAAGCCGCTGACCGGCACGGCGACGTTCAACGTCACGCCGCAATCGGCGGGCGCCTATTTCAACAAGATCGAGTGCTTCTGCTTTACCGAGACCACCCTCCAGCCCGGCGAGGAACTGATCATGCCGGTGGTGTTCTTTGTCGATCCCGACATGGCGGACACGGAAGAGACCAGGGATATTCACACGATTACCCTTTCCTACACCTTTTTCGAGCGGGAAACGGAGGAGAAACCGCTCGCAGTTCTGAGCGAACCGCAGCGCGATGAAACCGGCGGGGAACGGGAAAACAGGCTTTGAAATTGAAGTTGCCTGCGTTAAGACGCGGGAGGATTACGGGAGCTGAACATGGCTGACACACATAATGTAAATCACGACTATCACATCATCGATCCGAGCCCGTGGCCGCTGATCGGTGCCATCGGCGGCCTGCTCACGGCAATCGGCGGCGTCGCCTTCATGCGCTGGATCGATGGCCGCGAGTTCATTGTCGGCAGCATGGACCTTGCCAATCCCTGGCTGCTGTTCGTCGGCCTGCTGGTTGTCATCTACACGATGTTTGCCTGGTGGAGCGATACGGTCAAGGAAGCCCATTCCGGCCACCACACCCGCGTCGTCTCGATGCACCTTCGCTATGGCATGCTGCTGTTCATCGCTTCCGAGGTGATGTTCTTCGTTGCCTGGTTCTGGGCCTTCTTCGATGCGAGCCTCTATGCCGGTGAAGCACAGCAGGTGGCACGCAGCGAGTTTACCGGC